>JBCCGX010000005.1:0-30405 GCA_039029035.1 Acidobacteriota bacterium
CGATGACGCTCTGGTCCTCGAGCCGCGCCAGAGCTCGGTCGCCTTCGAGTTCGCCGCGCTCGATTTCACCAACTCGGCCCGCACCCGTTACGCCTACCAGCTGCAGGGATTCGACGACGGCTGGATCGACAACGGCGCGCAGCGCATGGCGCGCTACCATCGCCTGCCCCCGGGGCGTTACCGCTTTCGTGTCATGGCTTTGGGCAGCGATGGCCTGGGTAAAGAAGGCGATTCGCTGGCGATCCGCATCCTGCCGCCCTTCTGGCAGACCTGGTGGTTCCGTCTCGCCGGGTTGCTGGTGGCGCTGGCGGGCTTGATGGCGGCGCATCGGCTGCGGGTCGCCCGGCTGCTCGAGCTCGAGCGTCTGCGCACTCGGATCGCCGGTGATCTGCACGACGATCTGAGCAGTGAGCTCAGCGGCATCGCCTTGGCGATGGAGGTGCTGCAGCACCAGCGCCCCGAAGAGCAGCGCCCGCGCCTGGAGCAGGTGCGCCAGCGCAGCCTCCTGATGCTCGAGCGCCTGCGCGATATCGTCTGGTGCGTCAATCCCGAGCACGACAACCAGGAGGCCCTGGTGCGCCGCCTGCGTCAGGTCGCCGAGACTTTGTTGGTCGACCGACCCTACCGCTTCGAGACTCGGTTGGTGGGTAGTGGCGAGATCCCCCTCGCTCTGCGGCGCCACCTGCTGCTGGTGTTCAAGGAAGCGCTGCACAATGCGGTGCGCCATGCCGACGCACAGCGCATCGATATCCGACTGACCAGCAACGCGGGCAAGCTGTGCCTGTCGGTAGTCGATGACGGAATCGGTTTCGACATCGACACGGCCACCGGCGGCTACGGCTTGGCGAGCCTGCGGCGTCGGGCGGCCGAGATGGGCGCTACCTTTCGGTTGACCAGCCGTCCGGGTGCAGGCACGGCGCTGCGACTGGAAGCGCCGCTCCAACGATGGCGGAGGAGATGATGAGCGCAGGGAGGCAAGCACGCGACATCCGGGTCTGGCTGGTGGAGGACAACGACTTGCTGCGCGACTCGGTCCGGGCGGTGATCGAGGGCACCGAAGGCATGGGCTGCCCGGTGGCGGCGGCCAGTTGTGAGGAGGCACTGGCCGCCCTGCGCGAAGACGAGAGCCCCGACCTCGTCCTGATGGATATCGGCCTGCCAGGGATCGACGGCATCGAAGGGGTGCGCCGCATCCGCTCGCGCTCGCCGGCGACCCGTATCGTCATGCTTACCGTCCACGAAGAGAGCGACAAGATCTTCGAGGCCATCTGTGCCGGTGCGTCGGGCTACC
The DNA here is from genome assembly GCA_039029035.1 of Acidobacteriota bacterium. Classification (GTDB taxonomy): domain Bacteria; phylum Acidobacteriota; class Thermoanaerobaculia; order Multivoradales; family J023; genus JAAELT01. The sequence continues at coordinate 1,292 of JBCCGX010000005.1, forward strand.
TGCTCAAGCCGTCGTCGATGCGCCAGATCGTCCAGGCGGTGCGCGACATCGAGCAGGGGGCGGCGCCGATCAACGGCTACATCGCACGCAAGATGCTCGATCTGTTCGGTCGCCTGGCGCCGCCTCCGCCGCCGCAGCAGGCCTATGGCTTGACGCCGCGTGAGCGCGAGATCCTGCAACTCTTGGTCGACGGCTTGACCATGCGCCAGATCGCCGAGCGCCTGCACGTCAGCTACCACACCGTCGACACCCACGTGCGCCATGTGTACGACAAGTTGCACGTGCGCTCGCGCACCGGCGCGGTGACCAAAGCGCTGCAAGAGCAGCTGCTCGGCAAGCCAGCACCGAATCCCGAGAACTCGGGATAGCGCCGCCGAGCCGCAGCATGGCCTACTGCTGCTGCGCGGATCGATGAGGCTGCCAAGGCCATCGAAGCTGCGACGGATTCGCGCCGACTTGGCGAGATCCTCGGCCGCAATTCGCTTTTGCAGTCTAAAGAGCGGAGAGGAGGTGAGGACCTTGCAAACCAAGGCCAATGTCAAAGCCGGCGCTTACATCTGGAACGACTGACGGGGACGACTGAACCGTAGCGACGGTTCCCGAAAGGAGGTGATGACATGCAAGCTAAAGTCGAAGTCAAGGCTGGGGCCTTCGTCTGGAACGACTGAGGTGTGACGACTGAAGTGTGACGACTTGATATGACAACCGAAGCGTGATGACTGAAGTGCGCCGGAGTGTCGCTCGCGGCTCGCGAGCGGCACTTCGCGCACCGGCCCGCGGACCGGCTGCGATGCAAGGCGATCTCGACATCGACGGAACGGGGTAGTGGCGTTGAACTCCCGTCGGATCAGACAGTATGATCATGGGACCGAATGATCAAAAGCGATCCGCGACCCAGTCTGGCAGCTCGATTCTGAGCCGCCCCCGCCGCTGCCACGACCCTGATCCGAAGGGAGATCCGTCATGCTTCGCAACGTTGCCCTCTGTCTCTTGCTGGTCTTTTCTGCTGCCGCCGTGTCGGCGCAGGATCCAGTGCCCCATCGCTATGCCGAGCTCGACATCGACTCCGGCGATGTGCGCAACGCTAGTGCAGCGCGCGCCACGACCTTCAGCGAGTCGGTGCGGTTCGAAGGCGCCTCCTGGCTGCGGCTTTTGTTCAACCAAGCCGATCTCGGCCAGGTCACGGGGCGAGGCGACGGCACGGTGCTGCGCATCACCTCGCTCAAGGATGGCGCGGTGCAGGAGCACACTGCAGCCACCTTGGCCCAGTGGCAGAACTCGAGCGCCTTCTTCAACGGTGAGGAGGTTCTGGTCGAGCTGGTGGCTGATCCGGACGCGCCGGCCAGCCGGATTCGGATCACCGAGGCGATGGTGGGCGAGCCCGACGGAGCAACAGATTCGATCTGCGGTCCGGTGGACGACCGAGTTCTGTCGACGGACGCGCGCACCGCACGCGTGGTGCCGGTGGGCTGCACGGTGTGGCTGATCGACGACGAGCACGGCTGTTTCCTCTCCGCCGGCCACTGCACCGGGAACCTCCAGGTGGTCGAGTTCAACGTCCCGCTGTCGAACGCCAACGGCAGCTTGAACCATCCACCGCCGGAGGATCAATACGCGGTCGACGCCAGTTCGCTGCAATTCGACCAGACGGTGATCGGCAACGACTGGGCCTACTTCGGCGTGTTCCCCAACAGCGAGACCCAGCTGACGCCGTTCGAAGTCCAGGGCCAGGCCTTCACTCTCGGCACCGTGCCGGGAGTGGCAGCTAACCAGGACATTCGCATCACCGGCTACGGATCCGTCGATGGCACCCAGGGGACGCCGGTGATCTGGAACCAGGTGCAGACCACCCACAACGGTCCCCTGACAGCGATCAATGGCACGGCCTTGCAGTACCAGGTCGACACCACGGGAGGTGATTCCGGCTCCTGTGTGCTCAACCAGGACAACGGCACCGCTATCGGCATCCACACCAACGCGGGCTGCGGTGCCGGCGGCGGCGCCAATTCGGGTACCGGCCTCAACAACGCCGGACTGCAGAACGCCCTGGCCAATCCGATCGGTATCTGCGCCGGTGGCCCGCGGCCGCTGCGTATCGAGCTGGTCGACGAGATCGCCGATCCGATGCCGCCGGCCGGTATGTCCTTCCAGGTCGATATTCTCGAGCGTGACGGCAGCGCGCCGGTGCTCGAGTCGGCCAACCTGATCTACGATGCCGGCGCTGGCGATCAGACGGTGCCCCTGACCTCTCTCGGCGGCACCCTTTACGAGGCCAACCTGCCGGCGATCGACTGCGGCTCCGAGGTGACTTTCCGGGTCGAGGCCGAAGACGACGGCGTCGTCGTGGGGCATCCCTTCTCGGCCGTGCCGTCGGTCGACCGGCGCTACCGCCGTCATGTGACCGAGTCGTTCGACGCCACCTTCCGCGACAACTTCGAGACCGACATGGGCTGGACGGTGGACAACGACGCGTCGCTCACCGCCGGTGCCTGGGAGCGGGCCCTGCCCGCCGGTTACGGCCTGCGCGAGGATCCGCCGTGGGATGCCGACAGCTCCGGCCAGTGCTACGTCACCCAGGCTCCCGGCGGCAACACCGATGTCGACGGCGGCGCCAGCCGTCTGATCTCACCGGCGATGGACGCCACCGTCGGCGCCGACCCCCACATCACCTACTGGCGCTGGTGGGCCGACGCGGGTGACAGTGACGACACCTTCACCGTCGAGATCTCGGACAATGACGGTGCCAGCTGGGTGACCCTCGAGACGATCGGGCCCAACGTCATCGGTGCCTGGGTGCGCCAGACATTCCGGGTGGCCGATTTCGTTAGCCTCACCGATCAGATCCGGCTGCGTTTCACCGTGTCCGATCTCGGTGAAGGCGACATCGTCGAGGCCGGGGTCGATGGCGTGGCGCTCTACAACACGCTGACCGGCCTGAGTTGCGACGTGATCTTTGCCGACGGCTTCGAGTCGGGTAACACTTCGGCCTGGTAGGCGAGCGCTAGCACCACGGTAAGGGGTCGTTGCCAAGGGCGGCGGCCCCTGCTAGGTTTCAGCCATGGCGGAGAAGCTCTATCTCAGCGGGCAGGGACTGCTTGAAGATTCCTTCCGCCTCGCCGCCAAGGTCCTGAACAGCGGCTTCGAGCCGAGCTTTATCGTTGCCATCTGGCGCGGCGCGGCGCCGATCGGGATTGCAGTGCAGGAGTTCTTGGATCACTTCGGGGTCCACACCAACCACATCGCGATTCGCACGTCGTCTTACAGCGGCATCGATGGTCGCGCCCGGACGGTGCGGATCCATGCGATGAACTACCTGGTCAAGACGGTCCAACATCATGATCGTCTGCTGATCGTCGACGACGTCTTTGACACCGGCCATACGATCTCGGCGATCATCAGAGAGCTGCGGCTGAAGGCCCGGCGCAACACCCCCGAGGAGATCCGCGTCGCGGTGCCGTACTACAAGCCGTCGCGTAACGAGACCGATCGGGTGCCGGATTTCTATCTCCACGAGACCGAGCAGTGGATCAAGTTTCCGCACTCCCTCGAGGGCCTGAGTGAGGCGGAGATTCGGCAGCATCGACCCGAGATCCACGCCATCATCAAGGATTCGATGGGGTGGGCTTGATGGACAAAGTCTTCATTCAAGAAGAGGATCTGCTGCTCGATTCCTTCCGCCTCGGCGTCAAGATTTTCGAGCAAGGCTTCCGGCCCGATTTCATCGTCGGCATCTGGCGCGGCGGCAGCTCGGTGGGGATCTACGTCCAGGAATGCTTGCAGACCCTCGGTGTCGAGACCGATCACATTTCGATTCGCACTTCGTATCAGGACGCGCCGGAGACTGTGCCGAGCCACGCCCGGCCGATTCGCGTCCACGGCACGAAGTACCTGCTCGAGAATTTGAACGCCGACGACGGGCTCCTGATCGTCGACGATATCTACGGCTCGGGTCGCACGATCGAGGCGGTGATCGAAAAGGTTTCGAAGCGCACCAAGCGCAACATGCCGCGCGATGTGCGGATCGCCGTGCCCTGGTACAAGCCGGATCACAACCGGACCGAGCGGGTGCCCGACTTCTACCTCCACGCGACCGACAAATGGCTCGTCCTGCCCTATGAGCTCAAAGGCCTGAGTCGGGACGAGATCGCCCAGCACAAGCCGTTCCTGCGGCCGATCTTGGACTCCGTGCAGCGCTGAGCGCTCACTCGCCGAAGCGCACCAACTCGACGCCCTTGTGGCCCAGGGAGAGAAGGACAAGGCCGTCGCCTAGAGGCTCGGCGTAGCTCACTCCGCGGGCGTCGGGCGTGTACTCGCCGAGCAACTGCGGATTCGTCGGATCGGTGACGTCGAGCACCAACAGGGTCCGCGCAGCGAGGAAGGCCTTGCCGTCCGCCACCCGCACCGCGCCGAGGGCCGAGGTTTCGAAGGCGCCCACCGCCACTGCCTTGCGCGGCTCGCTGACATCGTAGATCAACAGGCCGCCGTCGCCCGTGGCGAGGTAGAGATGGGCGCCGGCCAAGGTCAGGTCGCGCACCGAGTGGGGGGTCTTGTAGGTGCGCCGCAGGCGTGGCTTCTCGGGCCGCGAGACGTCGATCACCTCGAAGCCCGAAGGGATGTTGGTGCCGCCTTCGCCGACGAAGACATAGGGGTAGGCGAGGGCGACGTCGTTGGCGGTGCCGAGAGACGAGCGCGTGTCGAAGGCGGAGAGAGCGACGGGCTGGCCGATGTTGCGCAGATCGTAGATTGCCATGCCGCCTAAGCTATCGGCCAGGTAGGCGAAGCCCTCGCGCGCCTCGACGCCGCCGGCGAAGCTCGCGGTGTCGATCAGCCACAGATGCCGCGGCTGCTGCGGGTCCGAGGCGTCGAAGACGTGCAGATTCTTCTGCGTCGTGTACAGGGTGTCCTCGTCCCAGAACAGGTGCTCGGCCGGTTCCTTGGCCACGCGTGAAAGGCTCAGGCTCCGCGGATCGGATAGGTCGGCCAGGAGCAGACCACCCTGGCCGGCGGCGATGTAGGCCCAGTTGCCGCGCACGGCAACCTCTTGGGCGTAGCCCGGTGTCGACCGCGCGTCGAGCCGCTCGAAGGTGAGGCGCTGGGCCAACGGCTGCCCGGCGCTCTGGGGCTGCGCCGGCCTGTCGCGGGGCTCGGTCGGCTTCGGCGGTGACTGGCGGACCGGTCGCGCTGCCCGCGTGGTCGGCTGGGGTTTCGGTGGCTTGCCAGGACCAAATGGCGCGAGGGTGCGGTGCAGCAGATCCGGCCGGCGGTGGTCGGCGAGGTTGGCCAGCAGGTCCGAGGTGTCGCCTTGCCAGGCGACGAGACCGCGCACCTTGCCGTCGTGGGAGGCATCCCAGGCACCCTCCGGGGTGGTCACCGCCCAGCCATCGTTCGGTAGGGCGAAGAGATGGACGAGCTCTCGACCTGTCTCGCGTTCCCAGAGCACCACCCGACCATCGTGGTCACCAGCGGCGACAAAGCGGCCGGCCGGATCGAGGGCGACCGCGGTAGCCCAGTCGAGTAGCCCGTCGAAGCGCTTGGACTGCTCATCGCGGCTGAGATCCCACAGGCGGACTGAGCGGTCCTCCGACCCGGTGAGCAGCCGGCGGCCGTTGCGACCGGCATCGACCGAGGTGATGCCGTCGCGGTGCCCGCTCAGGGTTTGACTCCGGCCTCGGCGGAGATCCCACAGCTCGGCTTCGGCGCGTCCGGTGAGACCGACCAGCAACCGTTCGCCACCCGGCAAGAAATCGAACGAACCGACCTGGGCGCTGAGACCTTCCAGCTTGCGGCGCTTGGCGCCGGAGGCCAGATCCCAGACAGAGATCCGCTTGGCGTCGATCGGTGCCGAGACCAGCAGCTCGGACTCGGCGGACAGTGCCAGGTGGGTGACCGAGCGGGTCTCCTCGTGGTGCACGATCTTCCAGGGCTCGGGTGCCAGATCGCGCCACAGGACGAGGCTGCCGCCCGTGGTGCCGGCGGCGACGAATCGTCCCTGGGGGGCCACGGCGAGGCTCTTGGCCTGCGCGCGCGGCCCGTTGAGCACGCTGAGCATGGCGCCGGATCGGCCATCCCACAGGTGGACCCGCCCGTCTTCGGCGGCGGTGGCGATCACCGAGCCGTCAGCGGCGGCAGCGACAGTCGAGATCGGCTGGTCGTGGGTCAGCTCTGCCACGTGGGATTGGCCCTCGGCCTGCCACAGGGTGTAAGCGCCACCACAGCACTCGCCGCCGGAGAGAAACAAGAGGCTGGCGCCGAGCCATTGGGCTCGAGAGCCTTCGACGCGCATCGGTGGCGTGGCGGCGCCGAGCTCCCAGACCGTCGTCCCGTGGCCGTAAAGCGAGGCCAGCAATCGTTGGCCGTCGGTGCTGAAGGCGAGAGCCTGGATCGGATGGCGCCGCGGGTTGATGCGCAGGCCGGCCGATCCGGACTTCGGTTCATAGAGGCTCACCCCAGAGCAGCAGCCGACAGCGAGGCGGCTGCCGTCGCGACTGAAGGCGAGGTGGCTGGAGAACGCCCTGGCGGCGAGGCGCCGGACGATCTCGCCCGTGTGGAGGTCGATCAGAGCCGCCGCCGGACGGATCATGCCGGCGGCGACGTATTGGCCGTCGGGCGAGAACTCGACATCGGTGATCTGCTCGATCCCGAGCTCGATCGCCCGGATCGCCTCACCGGAGGGAACCTTCCACAGCACCACCCTGCCGTCTTCGCCGCCGGTCACCGCGACGGTACCGTCCGGACTGAGAGCGAGGTCGTTGATCTTGGCACCGTGGTCGAGCTTGGCTTTGGACCGGCCGGTGCCGACGTCCCAGACGCGCGCCGTGCCGTCGTGGCTGGCGGTGACCGCCCAGTTGGCGCTCGGTCCCAGCAGCAGCTGGCCGACCCAGTTCGAGTGCCCTCTCAAGGTGCGTCGGCGTTCGGTCGCGGGTTCCCAGACGACGCCGCCGGAGGTCGAGGTCGCGGCGATGATGCGGTGGTCGGAGCTGGCGCTGACTGATGTCATCCATTCCCGCCCCGGGGTCTTCCAATCGTGCAGCAGCTCACCTTCCGGCAGGGAGTAGACCTTCACCTCGCCACGGTGCCCACCCATCAGCAACAGCGAGCCGTCGTCTGAGACCTGAAGCACCCGCACCGGCCCTGAATCCCACGCCTTCAGCAGCTCGCCGGTGTGGGCATCGAAAAGGCGCAGATCACCCTCTTCGGCCAGGAAGAAGGCCGTTCCGGTGGCGATCAGGTTGCCATCGGGCGTGATGGCGGCGTGATGACCGGGGAAAATGTGGCGCAGGTCGCCGTCGAGCCAGACTCGGGTGGTCCCGTGGTTGGAGCTGGCGACGAAGAGCCGCCCCTCGGGACCGAGGACAAAGCTGTCGAAGTCACCGGTCGACTGCGGGCGATAGTCGACAGGCGCCTGCGCTGCGGCCGGTGCCGGCCCACCGAGGGCCACGGTCCAACCGAGGACCAGAACAGCCAGCGCGCTGGCCATGCCTGCGATTGGCGAGGAAGAGATTCGGTTCGATGGGATTGGCATGCACGACTCCGTGGGTTGTTGGCTTCTACCAACTCAAGCGGCAAACGAAGCAGCAGATAATCACCGAAGTCAGCTTCTCTTGGCCGCAGCCCCTGAACAACGATCGCCCTCATCCTTCTCGCCTCGACACCCGCTGCACGGACCGAGAGTCCGCACATCGCTCGCGTCGACAAGCTGCGTCAAGCCCTGGCGCAGGAGGACTTCGAGACGGCGGCAACGTACCTCGACGTGGTTTCCCACCGCCCACAAAGCCCACTTTACCTTACACTTCGTCGCCTCTTTTCGCCAGGGACTGAGCAAGAGCGCAATCGACAAGTTGCGTAAGACATTGCTGCCTTAACGTGATGGCATCGATAGGGGCCGGTTGTCTCAACGTCGGCTCGACATAGAAAGGTGCGCGGCCAGCCCGAGGCTGGCAGAGAGCTGCGCCGGCCGAAAATTTATTTCACTGCATTGATTCAATAGTTCGCTCCGCGACGCCCCTATAGATGAAGGCGGTCAGAGACTGAGATCGCCTCGCGGTAAGACCGTCGCATACCCCGTGAGAGAGCACCATTCTGGGGAAAGGAGGTGCAATGGATCATTGCATTGAGGACTAGTGCAGTTGATCAACAAATGCTTGCCTCGAGAAAAAATGTGTAAATGGCAACAAGGAGTTGGAACATGACTAGAGAGCTTTCCAAGGGACAGTGGCTTTTGGCGAGTCTGCTGGCAGTGGCTATGCTGTCGAGCCCGCAGACCGCAGCGGCGGAAGACGATGGGGCGGCGTCGGATTCGGGCGCCGCCACGGCTGCGACTGACAATGCTGCTCAGCCGGCGACCGACGGGCAGGCTGGCGATCCTGGTGCCGGTGAAGCGGGTGAGGCCGGTGCCGAAGAGGGTGCCGCGGGTAACGAGAAATCCGGCGCGACGTGTTACGACGCGGGGTCTCTCTGTGCGTTTGGTAGTTGTTACCCCATACCCACTTCGCTGCGACCGCAAGGTCTGGCGAATCCTTACGGAGCCTGGACGTCGACGTCCAATGCTTCCAAGTGTGGCCTGAGATTGTGCTTTCCCAGCATTTTCTGTCAGTGCGGCAATACCTTGCTCGATACGACGTGCGGATTTTGAGGCTCTGGGGCGACGCTGCGCGCGCCCAATGGGTCTAGGTAAAGAAAGAGAAAACCGCGTCGAGATCAGGAGATCTGCTCGGCGTAAAGAGAGAAGGAGTAACGATGATGTACAGCAGTCACAAAAGTCGCCTCTGGTCGTCGCTTGTCTTTGGGCTCGCCGTCTTGGCGGTAGCGCAGGGGGTGAGTGCTCAGGGGTTTTACCATCAGTATGCCGATATCAAGTCGGTTCATCTCGAAGCTTCCGCCGTCCTTCAGCTGATCGGTGCTGAATCCGAACGTGTCGGCCATGGCAAGCTGAGCTATTGGGAGCAAGGTGAGCAGTATCGTATTCGGTGCGAGACGGACCGAACGCTCAATCTTTTCCCGGATGTCGATATCGCCTTCGATGGCTATCAGTTTCAATATCTCGATCGCGGGATGGATATCTTGTCTGTTGGGTTCGAGAATCCGAGTGAGCGGCCGACCGCCTTGCCGAATCCGCTGTTTCTGGTCGGCAAGCATCTGACGAATCGGGCCGACTGCCTCGCTTGTAATGAGAGCGTCGCGGACGTGGCCGAGGGTTTCAGGCAGCTGGCGCTGCAGCAGGGTAAGAAACTGCAGATCGGTGGGCCTGAGGTGGTGGAGGTGGTCAAGAACCTTGCCACGCGCGGTGCGATCACTTTCAAGGTGCACAGCTCCAAGGTCTCCGATCGCGAGCTTCCGGTGCGGATCGAAGAAGTGGCGGAAGACGGTACCCGATTGCTCGTCGAGCTGAGCGACTTCACGCCGGCGGGCAAGGATTTCATCTTCCCGCGCAACCTCTCCATGAGGGCCATCGATCCTGCGGGCCAGACGATCCTGCGGGTCGAGTTTCTGATCACGACGTTCGAAGTCAACCAGGGCATCGAGGCCAGCACCTTCGTTTTGGAGCCGCCGGCGAGCACGGCGATCTGGGACATCGACGCCAGCAAGTTCCTGCGCAACTGAGGCGTCTTGCCGAGGCGAGGTCGATCATGACGAATCGAGGAACGAAACGCTTGCCTCTCGCCGCCTTGGCGGTGGCGAGTTGGGTGTCGGTCGGTGTGGTAACAGCCGCTTCCCCTCCCGCGATGATTCTGGATCTGGCGGCCGTGCCGCCAGAGGACGCCAGGGTCGGCCGAGTGTACGGCGCGTCCGGGGAGGGCACTCTGGGCGTACCGGTCGCTGGCGGTTTCGACTGCGACGGCGACGGATTTCGCGACTACGCCGTGGCCTATTTTCAGGCCGATCCTTTGCAGCGCAACAATGCTGGTGAGATCGATCTCGTCTTCGGTGACGGCTCCATCGGTGGGGCCGTGGACACCTCCGTGCTCGATCCGCGCGTCCTGCGGATCGCCGGTGCCGGTCCGGAAGAGACAGCGGGCAACGAAATATGGATGGATGACGTCACCGGCGATGGGCTGGGCGATCTGCTGATCGGGCGGCAGAATTTCTCCCCGGACGGCTTACGCATCGGCGCCGGTGCGCTGACGATCCTGGTCGGCGGCCCGCAGTTGAGAAGCGAGGCGGAGGCGCTCCGCACCGTCGACCTCGCGTCGCCGGGTGAGGCCGTGCGCGCGACGACTTTCGTTGGCGCTACGGCGCTCGATCGGTTGGGCATCTGGGTGCGTAGCGGTGACGTGACCGGGGACGGGATCTCCGATATCGTCCTTGGCGCCGATCAAGAGGGGGTATTCCCCGATGAGCACCGCGGCGCCGTCTACCTCATCCGTGGCGGAAGCCACCTGGCGAGCGGCGAGGTGATCGACCTGCAGTTCTTCGGCACGACGGCCCTCGCCGGACATATCGCCAAGATCACCCCGCCGCCGCTATCGACCGAGTATCATTTCGGCGCCACCTGTCAGATCGCTGATCTGGATGGGAACGGCCGTGGCGAGGTGCTGGCGAGCGCCGCCCTGAATCGGGGCGGCGCAGGGCTCCCCGCCGATCAAGCGCCACCGGGATCAGCCCATCCCGTCGGTGGGTCGCCGGACGGAACCTTGTACATCGCCTGGGACGACAACTTTCCGGCCGCCTTGTGGCCTGCCGGTTATGCTTTCCGAATCTCGGATGCGCCGGGTAGCCGGACGATCCTCCACGGTGCCGCCGTGCACAGAAAATTCGGCGAGGAGATCCTCGGTGGCCAGGACTACGATGGCGACGGCCAGATCGATCTCTTTGTCGGTGACATCATCGGCGACGGCTCACTCACCATGGATCGCCCCGCATCCGGCGTCGGCGAGGTTATCTACCAGGCGGCGGCCCTCAAGGGCGTCGAGGCTGGGCTCGACAACCCGCCCGCCGGTCTGCGTGTCACTCGGATCCTCGGTCCGTCGCCCGGTGCGTTGGGTGGCGATACGGCCGCTCAGGGAGACTTCGACGGCGATGGTCGCAGTGATCTGGCTTTCGCCGCACCGCATGCCGAACCGCAGGATCGGGCCAGCGCCGGTGCGGTGTACGTCCTCTATGGACAGTCCGAAGGCTGGCCGGCTCTGGTCGATACCCGCCAGGGCTCTTTGCCGCTGCCCAGCCAGGCCAGGATCACCGAGATCCAGGGGGCCCGAGGGACCGTCGGCAACGATATCGGCGACACTTTGGCCTACAGTGCCGCGGCGGCGGATCTCGATGGCGACGGTCGAACTGATCTGATCGTCAACGAGATGCTGGGCAACGGCCTGGCACCGCAGACGGTCGACGTCGGCAACCTCGTCGTCATCAGCGGCGCGGCGCTGAGCGGCGGCTGCCTGAGCAGCTCGCGGGTTCTCTGTCTCACCGACGGGCGCTTTCAGGTGGAGATCGAATGGCGCGACTTCGCCGATGTGACCGGCTTCGGCCAAGTCGTACCGCTCCAGTCGAACGATTCTGGCCTCTTCTGGTTCTTCTCGCCCGACAACTGGGAGGTTCTGATCAAGGTGTTGGACGGCTGCCAGATCAACGACCGCTTCTGGGTCTTCTTCGCGGCCACGACGGATGTCGAATTCCGTGTCCGGGTGACCGATACCGAAGACGGCACGATTCGGGAGTACACCAATCCTCTGGGAGCCGCGGCAGACGCGGTGACCGACGTCGAAGCCTTCGCATCCTGCTCCTAGACAGCCCTCCGGCTTCGCTGACCAACGATTCTTAGGACTGCGGCAAGCGGAAACGTCGCATCACGACCGCCGCCGCTCGGAGACGTGCAGCGCCAGCCCGATGACCAGCAGCACCAGCGCGATCCAATCGGCCGTGGCGACCCGAGCGACTTGAGCGTTGATGTCCTTCGATCCGGCCAGGACGAGGAACGAAACAACGCTGGCGAAACCGGCGGCGAAGGCGCTGCTGCGTAACTCGCGCACGAAGGCGGCGGCGACGAGCAACAGACCGAGGATGCCGAAGAGCACCGCCCGATGGCGCATGAGGAGCAACAGGTTGGGCTCGTCGACGGTGATGCCGTAGAGGGCTTCCAGCCGATCCGACCCCAGCACTCCGGCTAGCGGTAGGAGGTGGATGATCGCGACGAGGATCAAAGCTGCGGGAGCGACATAGCGCATGACCTGCCCTTTCACTGCTCGATACCGGAAGCTTCCATCACGAATGCCGGCGCCTGTGGCTCCTGACCGAAAAACGCCTCACTCTTGCCCTCGGTCAGCGCCCAGCGATGCAGCCAGGTGATGCCGGAGCGGCCGGTGTAGCGGTCGGCGCGATCGTAGGCTTTGTCTTTCAGGGCCTCATCCAGGCTGATGAAGCGGTAGCCGCGGCCCTTGATCATGGCGACCAGGCGATCCAGGTGGTCGGCGTTGAGGCGGTTGGCATGGAGTAGCAACGTCTGCTTGACCTGATAACCCAGCAGCGCCTCGCTCTGTTGTTCGCAGTAGGCGAACATCGCCTCCATGTGGGTGAGGTAGGCGTCGACGATGCGTTGGCTGGCCTCGGTATCACCACGGTCGACCATGCGGTCGTAGGCCCGGGCATAGATCCACTCGGAGTTGTCGATCGTCACCGGCGCCACCCGATAACCGTGCTGGCCGAGAAACGTCTCGAAGGCGGTCTTGGTCTCCAGATCGGGACCGGTGTTGAGGTAGGGGTGGCGAAAGTAAGTGAGGGTCTTGCCGCGCGCCTCGAGCAGTGGCCGGGTGACCTTCTCGCCGCGCAGGACGTCGACCTGGACCTCGTCGAGGGGTGTACGGAAGAGGCTCGGGTGGGAGTAGGAGTGGTTGCCGAGCTCCAGTCCGGCGTCGAGCCAGCGTTCGAGCAGGGCGACCCGCTGAGGTTTGAGCTGGCCGTCGTCTTCTAGCTTGCGCTCGTTGACGAAGCCAATCGCCGGGATGCGATGCTTGACGAAGCCACGGACCAGCTTGTCGGTGATCTCGGCGTGGACGGCGAGGTCGCGCTGGGTGGAGTTGGCGGGCAGGTCGTCGACGGTGATCGCGACCTCGAGCCGCGCCGTCGCGGCGAGAGCCGGGCTGGCAGCAAGAACCAGCAGCGCTGCAGCGAGCGTATGAAGCCTCATGCCGCGGACTAGGACGTCTTCGGTGCGAAGGCGTTGCGCAAGATGGCGCCGTCGAAGCCGCCGGACTCGCCAGTAGTCGCGAAGCGGTAAAGGGCGGCGGAGTAGATGCCGCTGAGGGTCGCGTTGATCAGACCGAGCAGCAGGAAGGCCAGCACCAAGCAGGCGATCACCGCTCCGGCCATGGCTGGCGGCCCCGCGGTGCCGGCGAAAATGATCAGCGGGATACCGACCAGCCCGAGGCCGAGGTAGGCGAGGAAGAATGCGAAGCCGATGCCGGCGTTGCCGACCACTTGCTCGCCCCAGGTCTTCTTGAGCACCGCCGCCGATTCCTTGATCGCCTGCAGCGGCGAGACGTTGCGGGTGACCAGGACCGGCACCACCATGAAGGTCGCCAGGTTCCAGGCCATGCCGATCAGGCCGATGACGAAGCGGCCCAAGGCGCCCGAGCGCTCCGACGCCGTGCGCAGAAGCATGCCGACGGTGGCGGCGATCACGGCGTAGCCGAGAATCGAGCCCAAGCGCGAGAAGGCGATGCGGAAGCCGTCGCCGACCGTCGGGTCGCCGCCATCGAGGCGGATCATCGCGGCGCCGACGAGGGCGGAGTTGAAGAAGAAGATCACCGTGTACTGCACGACATAGAACAGGAATATCACAACATAGGCCATCAGCTCGCTGGACTCCGACAGCGCGAAGCCGTCGCCGAGCACCAGCGTGGGCACGAAGAAGCTGGCGCTGACCAGGATCAGGGCGAGGCTCGAGATCAGCGGAAAGACGATCAACTCCTTGTCGGCCCGCAGGACCCGAGCGCTGGCCTGGATCAGCTGCCAGCTGTTGGAGAGCTTTTGGAACATAGGGAGTCCTTCCTTGTCGTGAGAATACCGGAGCTGTGGCGGGGTCTCAGAGGTGGGTACGCATCTCGGTGCGCCTCTATTCGACTAATTCGGCGCTGTGAGGCGTAGTCCATGAGGCGCGGCGCGGAACTGGCTTAGAATTCGGCCTCGTCTTTGCTGCTGTCGAGACAAGCGTATCGCGAGCTCGAGTGTCCATGGGTGAATCTCAACCGATCAGGTCCTTGCGTCGTGTCGGCCTGTGGTGGCGGCTGCTCGTCGTCGCTCTGGTCTACAGTCTCGGCGTGACCGCGCTGGTTGCCGGGGTCGGCCTGAGCGATCGCGATGGAATCCCCGAATCCAGCCTGTTGGCCAAGCTCTACTACACCCTGGGGCTCTTCGTCTTCGGCGGGCTCGATCTGGGCGTGCCCACGGGGGGGCCGGATTGGGCCCGAGGCCTCCTCTGGCTGACCTTCTTCGCCGCCCCGGCGATCACCACCACGGCGTTGCTCGAAGGCATCCTGCTGGTCGTGCGCCCCGATGCGTGGCGCTTGCGCTGGCTGCTGCGCGGTCACGTGGTGATCGGCGGCTGCGGCCGCCTGGCGCTGCTCTACCTGGAGCAGCTGCGCGAAACCGATCCCACCCTGCCGGTGGTGGTGGTGGAGCGCCGCACCGAGAACCCGCAGATCCAGGCGGTGGGCGAGCGGCCGAGGACCCAGGTGCTCTATGGCGACATCTCGAGCGAGGCGGTGCTCCGGTCACTGCAGCTCCATCGCGCCAAGCGGGTCGTGCTCCTGACCGGCGACGACTACGCCAACCTCGACGCGGCGTCGCGCATCTGCCGCATCCGGCCGCAACTCGCCGCACAGACCCTGGTTCACGTCTCCGATATCCGCTTGCTGCGAGTGATCGAGCAGACCTCGATCTTGTCCGAGGTGGTGAAATTCAACAGCTACCGCACCGCCGCCGAGCACCTGGTCGAGAAGACTCTGCTACCGCATTTTCGTCTCACCGAGAACATTCCCGACACCGTGGTCCTGGCCGGTTTCGGCCGCTTCGGCCAAACCGTGCTTGACGAGCTGCAGCACAGTGCCGCCGGACTGTTCCAGACCGTCGTCCTGATCGATCTCGATGCCGACAACCTGACATTGGTGTTTGCCGAGCAGGTGGGCTTCGAGGCGGGCTATCGTCACGAGGTGGTGGAGGCGGACCTGCGCCATCCCGCCACCTGGTCGCGGGTTCAGGAGCTGATCGGCGAGACCAACACCCAGCCGGTCTTCGTCCTCGGCTGTGGTTTCGATGGCGTCAACATTCGCACTGCGCTTTGGCTATCGAGTAAGTTCCCCGACGCCAGGATCGTCGCGCGCTGCTTCGACAAATCGTCGTTCACCAACCAGATCTCCCAGGAATGCGGCTTCGAGATCGTCTCCACCGCCGAGATGCTCCTCGCCAGCCTGCGACCGCAGCGGAGCCTGTGAGCCACTAACAGTCCCAGAGGAGCCGAGTCGTGATCTTTTCCGTGTCTGCCATCCGTGCGCTCTCGTGGTGGATCCTCAGCGGCCTGGCGCTGGCTCCGGTCGCCCTGCTGGGCCAAGCCGCGGGCGCCGAGAGCGCTGCCGCCGATCAGGCCTTCGATCAGCTGGTGGCCGCGGAGTGGGCTTACCAGATGGAGCACAATCCGGTGTGGGCGTCGCTTCTCGGTGACCGGCGCTTCAACGATCGCTGGTCCGACCTGAGCCGGGCAGGGCGCGAGCAGGACCGGGCGCACAACGCCGAGGTCCTGGCGCGGCTCGACGCCATCGGGCGCGAGGCCCTGTCGCCCAGCAAGCGGCTCGACCTCGATCTCTTGCGCTACGACTATGCCGGGTGGGTCGAAGAGGACGACCTCGGCGGGTACTTGATGCCGGTGAGCCACCTCGGCTGGCTGCCGGAAGGGTTCCGTCAACGCGCCCCCCTGCACACTGCCCACCAGCTCGGTGCGCAGCTGCGTTTCACCACCCGACAAGACTTCGACGAGTGGATACGGCGCCTGGAGGCTTTCCCGCGGTACGTCGACGACACGATCGCGGCGCTGGAGGAGGGGTTGCAACGAGGTCGCGTTCGGCCCAAGGTCGTGGTCGAGCGGCTGATTCCCCTGGTCCGCGCCCAGATCTCGGTGGACCCCAAGCGGAGTGGCTTCTTCCAGCCTTGCCTGAGCTTTCCGGAGACCATGCCGGCGGCCGAGAAGCGGCGTCTGTGGGCCTACACCCGGCGGACGGTGGCCGAAGACGCGATGCCGGCGTTGCAGCGCTACCTCGACTTCCTGACCGAGCAATACTTGCCGGCGGCGCCCGACTCCGTGGCATTGTCCGACGTTCCAGGTGGAGCGGCGCTCTATGCCTACTACGTGCGCAAGTACACCACCACCGCGCGGACGCCGGATCAGATCCACCAGTTGGGGCTCGAAGAGGTGGCGCGGATTCGCGGCGAGATGGACGCCGTGCGGCGCGAGGTCGGCTTCGGCGGCAGTCTCGAAGCCTTCTTCGAGCACCTGCGCACCGATCCGCGGTTCTTCTACCAGCAGTCGGAAGACCTGCTGACGGGCTACCGTTCCCTGGCCAAGCGGGTCGATCCGCTGATGGTGCGGCTCTTCGGTCGCTTGCCGCGCATGCCCTATGGGGTGGAGCCGATCGACGCCGCGATCGCGCCCCAGGCGACCACCGGTTACTATTTCCCAGCCAGCCAGGACGGTGCCCGTGCCGGCACCTACCAGGTGAACCTCTTCCAGCCCGAGAGCCGCCCAAAGTGGGAGATGGTGCCGCTCACCCTGCACGAAGCGATGCCCGGCCATCACCTCCAGGTCTCGTTGGCGGCGGAGCAGGAGGGGCTATCGACCTTCCGCCGCTTCAACTACCACAGCGCCTATTCCGAAGGCTGGGGCCTCTACGCCGAATGGTTGGGCTACGAGCTGGGGCTCTACGACGACCCCTACGATCGCTTCGGCCAGCTCGCCTACGAGATGTGGCGCGCCGTGCGCCTGGTGGTCGACACCGGCATGCACGCCAAGGGATGGAGCCGCGAGCGGGCGATCCGCTACTTCCTCGACAACTCGCCGCGCCCGGAGCTCGACGTGATCAACGAGATCGATCGCTACATCGCCCTACCGGCCCAGGCTCTGTCCTACAAGATTGGGCAGATCGAGATCCGCGAGCTGCGGCGCCGGGCCGAGACCGAGCTGGGCGATGCCTTCGACCTACGAGCCTTCCACGATCTCGTCCTGGGTGCCGGCTCGATGCCTCTGGTCTTCCTGCGCCAACGGGTCGAAGAGTGGATTGCAGCGACCCGTTCGACCGCGTCGCTTGAATAAGAATATTGCGTAACAGGGGATCTATACTCCGGTTATTCTGAAATCTTGAGCATTGTGTCCGCCTTGCCAGAGGGGCAGCCGAAGGATGGAGTACCGTCTAATGCGGTCAGGTGGGGCAAGCCCCACCCTACGGCTCAACGGCCAAAAACTCGCGTTGTAGGGTCCCCTGGCTTGAGGTTGATCTTACGGATGGATCGCCCTCCTGGGCGCAGGGTATTGGCAGCCCCAAACGGTCCACCGGGCAGCCTGGTGGCTCGCTCCTAACTTCGGCTCGGGCTCCAGGCCGGCTCGCCGCGCTGATCGTGTCGCGGCCCCGGTCGCCTGGTCGGCCCGCTGTTGCGAGGCTGGCCTGACGTCATTCCACCCGGTGGCTTACTGATTTGACCGTGGCCAAACCTCAGGCCACCTCGTCAGATCGGTTGTGCGCAGGTGCCAAAGACGTCCAGGGAGCCCTGGAGAGTAGTGCAGGGCGCGTGGTGGCGTCCATGGAGCTCCGGAGCGGTCGGTTCGCCGTGCTCCAGGTGTCCTTTGCCGCCTGGTCTGGCTGGCTCGCTTTCGAAGGGTGGGTCGGCAGGTCAGAAATTTCTTTGCTGGCGTGGTTGCTGTTTATAGATTTATTCGTGTGTAGTTATCTGGTAATATTCTCTGGTCTCAACGAGTTTGCCTCGATCCGCCGGAACCACTGTGTGTGATCCTTCAGCCAGTGGTTTCCGGGCTCCACAGATTTCTCTCGCGAGGTATCGATCATGGCAAGTCCGGGAGTCGATAACGTGACCCAGCTTTTGCTAGCCTGGAGTGCCGGCAGTCAGGCGTCGCTGGGCAAGCTACTGCCCCTGGTGTACAGCGAGCTGCGCTGGATCGCACGCGGCGCGCTGCGGGGCGAGCGACACGCTCAAACGCTGCAGCCTACGGTTCTGGTGCACGAGGCCTACCTCCGCCTGGTGGACCAACAGCGGGTGAGGTGGCAGGGGCGCAAGCACTTCTACGGCATCGCCGCGCGACTCATGCGGCAGATCCTGGTCGACCACGCCCGTTCCAGCCGGGCGTTGAAGCGCGGCGGCGACAAGAAGGTCGCGCTGGCCGAAGGCAAGGCGGGCAGCGACAACACCCCCCGGATCGACCTCATCGCACTCGATCGTGCCCTCGAACGCCTCGACGCGTTCGATTCGCGCCAGCGACAAATCGTCGAGCTGCGATTCTTCGCCGGTCTGACGGTGCAGGAAACGGCGGCGGTGGTCGGCGTGTCGAAGGCGACGGTGAAGCGCGAATGGAGCATGGCGAAGGCCTGGCTCTACGGCCAGCTCGAAAGGGTGGTGCCCTGATGCAGCCGGACACCTGGCAGCGGGTCAAGCAGGTCTTCCAGGGCTCGATCGATCTCGAGCCCCGGGAGCGCGAGGCTTTTCTGGCCGAGGCCTGCGTCGGCGACACGGAGCTGTCGCGCGAGGTGCGGGTGCTCTTCGATCACCTCGCCGCGGCGGGCGACTTCCTAGAAAGTCCGCTCGAAGGCGAGGCCTTGGCGGCCACGACGGACGGCGAGGGAGGCGAAGAGACCTGGCTGGGGCGCCGACTGGGCGCCTATGAGATCGTCCGCCAACTGGGCCGCGGCGGCACGAGCACGGTGTACCTCGCGGTCCGGGTCGACGAGATGTACCGGCAGAAAGTGGCGATCAAACTGCTGCGTCGCGGGCTCGACACCGATGACGTGCTGCGCCGCTTCCGCCAGGAAAGGCAGATTCTGGCCGGGCTCGACCATCCCCACATCGCGCGTCTTCTCGACGGCGGCACGGCCGAGGACGGTCGGCCCTATTTCGTGATGGAGTACGTCCGCGGCCAACCGATCGACGTCTACTGTGACCTCCATCGACTGTCGATTCGCCGTCGCTTGGAGCTCTTCCGCACCGTCTGCGCGGCGGTGGCATACGCGCACCGCAATCTCGTGGTCCACCGGGACCTCAAGCCGCCGAATATCCTGGTGTCCGACGAGGGGGTGCCCAAATTGCTCGACTTCGGCATCGCCAAGCTCCTCGGGGCCGAAGTCGCCACCGCCTCACGCCTCTCGACCATCGGGGGGCATCGGGTGATGACGCCGCGTTACGCCAGCCCGGAGCAGGTTCGTGGCCTGCCCATCACCACCGCGGCCGACGTCTATTCACTCGGGGTCCTGCTTTACGAGCTGCTCACCGGGCATCGGCCCTACCGGTTGGCGGATCGCCTCGCGCCGGACGCCGAGCGAGTGATCTGTGAGACCGAGCCACCGCGGCCGAGCCTTGCGGTGACCCGGGTCCAGGGGCCACAGACGCCTGGAACCATGGTGGGAACACCTGGAGCCGGGTCGCAGACGCCACAGGCCGTGGCACCGACGCTCGAGGCTGTGGCACAGATGCCGGAGACCGTGGCACAGATGCCGCAGACCGTGGGGCAGACACCGGAGGCCGTGGCACGGGCGCGCGGCGTGGAGCCGCGCAAGCTCTACCGCCAGCTCACCGGCGACCTCGACAAGGTGGTGCTCAAGGCGCTGGCTAAGGAGCCGGAGCGACGCTACGCCTCCGCCGCCGAACTGGCCGACGACCTGCAGCGACACCTCGACGGCCAAGCCGTGCGCGCCCAGCGCGCCACCTGGGGCTATCGCACCCGCAAGCTCGTCGCGCGCCACAAGGCGGCGGTGGCGGCTGCGCTCTTGGTTTGGCTGGCTTTGGTCTTCGGGCTCGGGGTGGCCCTGTGGCAGACGCGGGTGGCGCGGGCGGAGCGCGACCGAGCCGAGACGCTGCTGGCCGAGGCCGAGACCCAGCGCGCCCGCGCCAGCCAGGTCACCTCGTTCCTGGTCGACGTGTTCCGCGTGGTGGAGCCCGGCGAGGCGCGCGGGCAAACGCCGACGGCGGAGGAGATCCTCGCCCGCGGGTCGCACAAGGTGCGCCAGGAGCTGGCCGAGCAGCCCTCGGTGCGGGCCACGCTGATGGATGCCATCGGCCGGGTCTACTACGGGCTCGGCCTGTACGACGAGGCAGAGCAGCACTTCGACGACGCTCTCAGGATCCGCCGGGGCCTCTACGACGCAGAGCATCCGGACCTGGCCGAGAGCCTCTACCACCGCGGCTGGGTCGCCCACGCCCGCGGCGACCTCGCCAGCGCCGAGCCCTACTATCGGCAGTCGCTGGCGATGCGCCGCGCGCTCTTTGGTGACACCGATCCGGCGGTGGGGGAGATTCTGAACGAGCTCGCCGAGTTGGTGCTCGAGCAAGGGGATCTGGAAGCGGCCGAGCAAGGGTTGCTCGAGGCCCTGGCGATTCGCCGCGAGGCCCTCGGGCCGGAGCATGTCGACGTCGCGACCAGTCTCGACGACCTGGCCGTGCTCGAAGCCTCACGCGGCCACTACGACAAAGCGGCGGCGCTCCACCGCGAAGCGTTGGCGATGCGGCGCAAGCTCCTCGGGCCGATCCATCCGGCGGTGGCCAGTACCCTCAACGGGCTCGGCCAGACCCTGCGCCGCATGGGGCGCTACGACGAGGCCGAAGCGAGGGCGCGGGAAGCTCTGGCGACTTGGCGTCAGATCCATGGTGACGAGCACCGCACCGTTGCCGGTACCCAGGTCGATCTGGGCCAGGTCCTGTCGCTGAAAGGGGAGTACGAGGCCGCCGAGCGCCTCCTGCGCGAGTCCCTGCAGGTGAGCCGGCGTCTCCTCGGTGACGACCATCCCCAGGTGGACGTGACCTGGAGCAGCCTGGCCAGCCTCCACCTCGCCCGGGGTGACCACCCCGAGGCCGAGCGACTCTATCGTCAGGTGCTACAGACGCGGCGCCGGACCCGCGGCTCGCAGCACCCCGCGACCCTGCGCAGCCTCGCTCATCACGCCCACAGCCTGCGATTCCTCGGGCAGTCGGACGCCGCGGAAGGGCTCTTCCGCCAGGCCATCGGGGCGCAGCGGGCGGTGCTCCCGGTCGATCACCCGGATCTCTCCGATTCGCTGCATGGCCTGGGGCAGGTCCTCCTCGAGCGTGGCGAGGCCGCTGCCGCCGAGCCGCTGCTGCAAGAAACGGTCGACATCCGCCGCCGTGCCCTCGGCGAGCACTGGCGGACCCGGGAGGCCGAGGCCAACCTCGCCGCCTGCCAGCAGGCCCTCGGCCGCGGCTGATCGACCCGCGCCCAGCGAAGGCGACCAGGCCTTCCAGCAGAGCGTTCGAAAAAAATCTTCAGGTCGATGTCCGGAATCGCCGGTGAAGAGCGCCATGGGTTGTGACGGATTCAAATCCGCCGACACACCCTGACTGTTCACCCCTAAGGAGATTCCAATGTTGACCGATATCTTCACCGCAATCTTTACCGCGCCCGCCCTGTCCAACCCTGTGCGACCCTCCGACCGCAGGGAGGGCCGCGCAACAACACCTCAAAGGGCGTCGACGACCACTGATGGCCCGCCTGGCCGCTGCGAGCCCGCCCGGCAAGCGATCGCTGCCTTCCTGCTCCTGGTGGCGCTGAGCACCGGCCTCGCCTGGGGGCAGCTTCCGGCCTGCAGCCCGACCTCGGTCTGGGCCGACGACTTCTCGCACGATGCCGCGACCGACGGCCAGGTCGTCGCGTCCTACGATGCCCAGGGGCAGCCGATCCCCTTGGCCGACGATGCCGGCCGACTCGAACGCGCCTTGGACCGCGCCGCCGAGCTGGATGCGTGCCTGTGCGCCAGTGGCCAGTTCTACGTCAGTCGTCCGATCGACATCAGCGGCCAGTGCGTCCTCGGCGTGCGCCACTGGCGGGACGTCGGCTTCGAGGTCATTGCCGCCCAGGGCATCGGCCCGAGCGCCCCCACTTGGGGCGCCGACGACGCCATCCTTTTCGGCGATCAGGCCTTCCACCTGGACGGGGTCAACGTCTACGGCGACGAGCTCGCCCGGTACGGCGTCCGCTTCCAGGGAGATTCCGGCAACCCGGAGCTCGAGATCCGTGACATCAGCATCCAGCAGACCCTGGTCGCCGGCCTCCACATCGCTGCCAGCCGCGACATCATCCTCGACCGCGTGGTCACCAAGCACAACCAGGGCGACGGCATCGTCCTCGATCGGGTCGCCAGCGCGCGTCTGGTGGCGGCGCGCTCGACCTACAACCTCGGCACGGGCCTCCGGATCGGTGGCGATTACACCGCCACGCCCGGCCAGCCGGCCGACATCCTCGTGCGCTATCCGGTGATCGAGCAGAACGAGGGCAATGCCATCTGGATCAAGGATCGGACGCAGCCGGTGTTTATCCGCGGTGGCTGGCTCGAAGGCCAGCTCGCCCACGGCGTTCTGATCGAAGACGCCGACAACGTCAATGTGCGCTACACCAACATCCTGGGCAGCCGGCATCCCCTGGCCAACGGCTTCGATCCCGGTCCCATCACCCTACACGGCGACAGCCGCCACAACACTGTCGAGGACAACTTCGTCTCCCACTCGGAGCCCGTCGCCCTCGGCTGGTACCGCAACGCCATCGGCGACGAGCGCACCACCGACCTGGCCAGCAACACCGTGCAGCACAACCGCAAAGTGCAGGTCCGGGCGCCGAGTCCGATCTTCAATCCACAGACCCAGATCCTCGATCCCACGCTGCCCGACGCCTACGATGCCTCCCCATACTGCGGTGACGGCACCTTGGATGCAAGCTTTGGCGAGCTCTGCGACGACGGCAACCGGCGCAACGGCGACGGCTGCAACGAGGTGTGCGAGATCGAATTCTGTGGCGACGGGAAGGTGCAGAACAGTGCCACGAGGTGGGAGGAGTGCGACCTGGGCGCCGGCAACGGGCCGACCGCCAATTGCTCGTCCACCTGTGAGGATCTCACCGTCACCGTGCCGCCGACCCCGGAGATCAAGCAGTACCACGGCCAGGTCTCGCTGCTCGACTTCAGCTCGTACACCGACGACACGGCGCGCCTCGAGGCCGGCCTCAATGCGGCGAAGAAGCATGCATGCCTGGTCGGTGACGGCACCTTGGTTCTGAGCCGCGACGTACGGATCAGCGCCCGCTGCCTCAAGGGGGCCAGCGCCGACAACCCGCTGATCCTGCGGGCCGATCCGGCCGCCGCCTGGGCCCCCGGTCAGCCGGTGCTGGAGGGCGTCGCCGACGCCTTCGTGCTGGAGAACGTCATCGTCGACGCCAACCACGTCGCCGACTTCGCCATCCGCCTCGACAGATCCCACTCGGCGCGCATCCGCCAGAGTCGCTTCGAGGGCGCCCGGGTGGCGGGGATGTTCCTCGAGCACACCAACGGCATCGTCCTGCGCCAGGTCACGACACGGGACAACGCCGGCGACGGCGCCTGGCTGGAGAGCATGAACGGCAGCTACGCCGAAGACCTGCACGCCGTGGCCAACGGTGGCAGCGGCCTCAAGATCTTCTCCGGTGGCCCGCGGCCGCTGTTCGAGAAGGATCCTTGTCTCAAGGGCAAGAGTGGCGGCATGTACCTGCACCAGCCGGTGGCGCGTGACAACGGTGGCCACGGCATCGAGATCGTCAGCACCGGCTCGCCGGTGATCGTCTCCGGCGCCGTCATCACAGGCAATCAGTGGCACGGCATCCGCCTGTTCAAGGCGCAGCAGGCGGTGATCACCGACAGCTTCATCTCCGGTGGCGACGCCTCCGACAGCTTCGAAGATCACGCGATCTTTCTCGACTGGGAGACTTGGGGCGCCGTCCTGCGCGACAACGTCGTCGCCCTCGAGGACCTGGCGGCGATCAACTATCCGGTGCTGGCGCGGGCTGAGCACGAGCTCGGTGCACCGATTCCCGAGACATGGAACCGCTGGCAGAACAACGTTTATGGCGACGAGATCTTGCCCGAGATCGAGGTGCTGTCCTGCCCGACCCTCCACGGCTCGCCGATCTATATCTTCGACACCCAGGCCTGGGTCGACGGCGACATGGGGGGCCGCCTCGGTGCCGACGCCCTCGCTCTGGCCGCCGTGCCGCCCGGTCTCTTCGCCGGCAGCTATGCAGCCCGCGCTCTGCTCGGCGGCAACGGCATCGGGCTGGAGGACTTCCCTTACAGGATGTGTCTCGATCCCACCAGCCCGGTAGTCGGCGTCGACGCCTCGGGCGCCGTGACCGGCACCGTCGCCAACGACTGGCAAGACTTCATCGATGGCACCCTCGCCTTGACCATCGCCGAAGCGGTCGGCGCCACGCCGGCGACGGACTCGTTCTGGAGTGGCAGCGACAACCTGGGCGGCTGGAGCAAGGTCGACTGCTGCGCGTGGAAGAACGATGTGCCCAGCCTCGACGAGGGCACCATCAGTGCTCAGATGAACACCACCCTCGACTGGCTCGCCGATCCCCTGGTGGTGGGCTCGTGCGACGTGCCCCACAAGCTCCTGGGCCTCGCTTTCGCGGTGCCCTAGCCCGGACAAGTCGCCAGCCTGAGAGCGAAGCACGAACGGCCCTGGTTTCAAGCTTTACAAAATCATCGGCAGAACAGCCGATGTCGATGCTCTGCAGCGCGGGCCTTTGAGCGGCGGAGCGACAGGCTGGCGAATTGTCTGATCAGGTCTGGCTGAGTTTTTATTGAGAAATCTCGATATTAGTTTGAGCCCCTTTGGCGCTGCTTTCCGCATGTAGACCGAACCAACGCAAAGCGGAGAGGGGGAGAGCCCGGTCGGGGGGAGAGCCCGATCGAGGCTCTACACAGATCCGCTCTAACAACAAGGAGGTCTGCATGCGTCGTTTGAAGAAGAGCTCGATCCAGCCAGCCCGGGTTGCGGCCTGGTGCTTGGCCATAGCACTGCTGAGCACCGGCCTGGCCCAGGCCCAGGGGGGCACCGGCACCACCGTACCGCCGATCGTCGGCGGTGCGCCTTTCCTCGAGGCCTGGGTCGATCCCTGTAACGGTCAGGACGGGCCGGCGAGCACCTTCGTGGCCATCAACGGCAACGGCACACCGGATCAACCCTTCCAGACCATCGGCCGCGCGATCGCCGCGCTCCGTCCCTGGGTTGGCCCCAACGCCCAGGGCATCGTCCACGCTAACCCCGGTGTCTACTCACCCGGCACCAATGGCGAGTCGTTCCCCATCATCATGCGGGACTTCATCCACCTGCAGGGTGTCGATGCGCGCCGCGTGGTCATTCGCGGCAACCAGACCCAGACCCCGTTCCAACTCTTCGAGCCCGTCGTACCGTCCGGCAACCGGTTCTTCCACGAGGCCCTCGTTGATCTGACTTTCCTGGGCGATCCGCAGGTCGAGGAGATGATCGACGGCTTCACCTTCCAGGGGGGCCACGTCCAGATCTATGTCGAGACCGAGGGCCGGGTGATCAACGCCCGGATCTCGAACAACCTGTTCGACATGCTGAACTTCTCCGACGTCGGCGTGCCGGGACCCCTGTTCGGCATCCTCATGGTCCACACCTACGATCTGGCGATCCCGGGCTACGACGACATCCCGCTCAACATCCTGAACAACACCTTCATTCAGGCCTGGTCGGACCCCGGCCTGGGTCTGGTGACCTCAGTGCCCGGCTCGGTGGCGATCACCGACGTCGCCAACACCCTGGCCAACGATCCTATCTTCCCCTTCGCCGTGCCCGACCCTAATCCGATCCTGCGCGGGGTGGGCAATCCGAACATTCAAAACAACCTGATCCGTGCCGCGCCGAATCCCGCCCGCACGGCGCTTTTGGGGATCGACGCGGCAGATACCACCACGGCGGTGGCGACGGTCATTGGTCCCACCAATGCCTTCGATCCGGCGCAGGCGGTGTCGACCAACGGAGTCTTCAACTCGCTGATCCTCGGCGCCGTGCCGGTGCCGGCGGTCAACACCAATCCGGCGAGCGGCGGCACGGGTCCGGCGTTCGTCGGTGAGATGTTGTCGAGCCTCGGTGGACTGCCGACCGGCGTGACCCGCGACTGGCGGGTGCTCTTCGACTCGGCGATGGTGGATGCGGGCTCCTCGCCCACACCGCCGAACCTGACCGCAGGCGGCATCTTGCAGGCGGTCAATGGCACCGCCTATATCGAGCCGGCGCTGATTCCGCTTTCGAGCTTCGATTTCGACGGTGAGGTCTACGGCAACCTGCGGCGGCTCGGAGTGGAGACCGACATCGGCTTCGACGAGACCGGCAATTTCGTCGATTCGCTCTACGGCAACGACTCGCGGGTCTACTCCCCGGCACCCTGTGCCGCGGCTTGCGCGCCGACGCCGGGCATCGGCACCCGTGTCTTGCTCTTCCCGACGGGCGGCGCCGTGTCGTTCTTCGAGTCGCGTACGCCGATCCCCTATCCGGGACCGTTCCTCACCGCGGGCGGCTACTACTGGGCCTTCACCACCCAATTCGGCACCGTCGTGCCACCCGCGCCGGGCTTTGTGTGGATCCAGACGGTCTCCGATCCGTTCACCACCTTTTCGGCCGGCGCTGGCGGCGTACCGCTGTTCCCGATCGCCGGCTACGTGCCACCCTTTGGCGGCTCGGTACACAACTTCGCGGCCCTGGTGCCGCCGGTGCCGCCGCTCAACGCCTGCACCTATGTCAACGAGCAGCTGCTTTACGCCCCGATCGTCGGTGCGCCGGTCCTGACCAACGTACAGTCGGCCTACGACTGAGCCGGCTGAGAGAGTCCCACAGCCCCCGCGGGTCAGCCTTCGGGGGCTTTCGGCTCATCTGTTGACCGCGGCATACTTCTGAGCCGCTCCCGTAACCGCTCCCGTACCCGGTCACGGGAGGTCGTCGCCGGGTCGTGGGACCCGATGGGTCGATCGCTGACCGTGGCGAGCTCGCTGGTGCGACCGACGAGGAGCGTTTGGGAGAGCTCGGCCGATGGCAATCCCGGCGAGTCGACTCGGGGCGTGAAGGCAAGGACGAGCTGATCCCCCAATGGGCCGGCGGGTGCAAAGAGGGGACCGAGCTGCGGCAGGTCGGTCGGCGTCTCGCCTGGCCCGGCCTCGCGCAGAAAGCCGGACACGAGGAACGTCTCACCTTGACTCAGCCGCGCCGAGGTCTCGATCTCGCGGCTGGCGAAGGCCGGCAGCGAGCGCTCATCGACCTTGACTTGGCCGCTGGCGTTGCTCGCCGCCAGGCGGACATCCAGGGTTACCGAGTCGCGACCGTGGATGCGCGGTGTGACCGCGACGCGCAGGCCGATCTCTTGATGCAGACTGGCGATGTCGGTCAGGTCGCCAGGGATGGACGATGCGGCCGCGGTGAGTGGGGTGATGGTGATCGGCACGCGATCGATCGCGGCCATCTTCTGGGTTTCGCGGTGGCTGCCGGAGACGCTCCAATGCACGAGGATCTCCGCGCCGGTCGCCTTGAGACGAGCGAAGTCGGCGGCTGCAAGCCGCGTCGGCAGACGACCCTGCGGGTGATCACCGCTGAAGGGAGCTACTGTGGCAGGCTCGATGCGTAACAGCTCGACATCGATCGTCACTTCGGGCGACGGCACATCGCTCAGGCGCACCAGCCGCTCGATGAGGTCGAGCCGCCGCGTGCTGTCGAAAACCACCAGCCGTTGCTGGGGCTGGTTGACGACCAGATGGCGAACGGTGAGGGTCGATCGCAGAAGGGTGGCCACCTCGCTCACCGGGGCATGGCGTAGCTCGAGGATCCGCACCGCGAACGATTCGTATTCGCGCCGCTTCTGCGGTGTGTCGTCAACCACCAGAAGCGTCTTGGCGTCGAGCGGGAAGTGCAGATGGCTGTAGAGCCTCTGCAAAGCCTGCAGGCTCTGCCGCGCCGGGGCCACGGCGAGGTCGACCGCCACCTTCTGCTCCCTGAGCTCGGCGTCGCGCCGTACTTCGATCCCAGCGCGGCTGCCCCAGACGCGGTAGACCTCGAAAGCCGACGTCTCGGGTGGGAAGGTGAGGGCGAAGGGCTGAGTGGAGGTCGCGAGCTCAGGCGCCGCCTCGGCTGCAGCAGCGGCGGCGGAGCTCGCCGCCAGAGCTACGGCCAGGGCGAGTCGACAGAGGCCCAGGCCGACGAGCTTCAGCACGATCATCGATTCGTTGCTCCGCCAGTCGCCTGGCGGTCGAACGGGCCGGCGATCGGCGACGCCGTCCGCCGGCTGCCGCCGTGGATCGAGATGTTGGCTTCGGTACCGGTCCACAACGGTGCCAGGGCGTCGCCGCCGATGCCTGGGCCACGGACGATCCGCGGCGTCAAGGCGAGGACCACCTCGCGGCCATTGCCGGCCTGGTTGAGGAAGCGGCCGAAGCGCAACGTGCTCTTCTTGCCGTCGGCCGGCTCAGGGGCGATCATCAGACCGGTCAACAGGTAGGTCTCGCCGTTGCGCAGGCGGGCGCTCGCCTCTAGGTTGCGTCGGCCAAAGACCGGTTGCGCCTCACCTTGCGACCCGGTCAGCCAGTCGGTGAGGGTGTCGATGCCGAGCTCGAGCTTCAGGCTGACCTCGTCGGCCGAGTGCACCCAGGGCTCGACCGCCAGCTCGACGCCGACTTCGTGGTAGACCACCGCTCCGACGCCTTCGGCCCGGGCGTCGGCCAGGCTGGCGGGCAAGGGCAGGCGATCGGTGAGCTGTACCTTGCCCCGGCTCCCGCCGACGACGTTGAGCCGTGGCTGGGCCAGGCGTTGAACCGAAGCCTGCGAGCGCAAGCGGTCGATCTCGCCGGTGCGCAGCCGCGGTGGCAAGCCGTCCTCCGCGCCGGCCGCCTCGGCCGCCGGCTTCAGAGCCAGCTGGCGCAGCTTTTGGCTGTCGATCGCCAGCAGGTCGAGCTCGACCACGACTTCGGCTTGGGGTCGATCATTGTTCTGCAGCAGGCGCTCGACGATGCCTATCTTGTCGGCGGTGTCGCGGATGACAATGCTGTTGGTCGCCTCCATGGCGGCGACGTGCTTGGCACCGA
>JBCCGX010000006.1:0-30389 GCA_039029035.1 Acidobacteriota bacterium
CGCCGCGCCGGTTGTCGGCCTGGGCCCGGATGGTGCCGGCCGCGCTGCTCGTCGCCGGAGCCGCCGCGGTCGTCACCCACCCCTTACCCGCCGGCGGCGCGGCCCTCGCCGGCCCAGCGCAAAGCGGCGAGGACATCCGTCGCTGGGGCCCGCTGGACCACTACCTGGGTTACAACCCGGTGGTCGAATTCACCATCGCACCCGGTGTCCGCCGACTGCGTATCCAGGGCCAAGAGCTCGACGCCGAGCAGATCGATCGCTGGCTGCGGTCGACCTCCCTGGCCGAACGAGCGGCGATCGTGCAGGAGGCCGAAGCCTTAGGGCGCCGGGCACCGCCCTACGACTGAAGCCCTGCCGGCTGACCTCGATCCATCAAGCCATCGACGGGGGTGATGCCCCGTGCGATCGAAGGCATCCCTGCGGGCTTGGCGGCTACGGCACGAGTTGTCCCGCGGGTGGGCGGGGGCGCCCTCTCCCCCAAGGAGGAGAGGGGACCAGAGCGGGGCAGTTCGAACGTGCAGCGTGCAGCACCCCAGCCGGGGCCCACGGGATTCGTGCGCCTGAGGACCCCACACCCATCCCATGTCTGACCCAAGGAGACACCATGCAACGATTCGCTCCCTGTCTCGTCGTCTGTCTTGGCCTCTTGGCCTACTTCGCACCCGCTAGCGCCGCTCGCGCCGACGGGGCCATTGCCTGGCAGCCGTTCACCCTCGAGAGCTTCCACGACAAGAGCCTGGCCGGCGAGCTGGGCACGATCCAGGTGCCGGAGCGTCGCGATGGGGCCTCCGGTCAGCCAGTCGATCCGGCCCGCACCCTCGATCTCTCCTTCGTTCGCCTGCCCACCACGGCCACTGCGCCGGGGGCGCCGATCGTTTACCTCGACGGTGGCCCCGGCAGCTCGCCGATCCGCCTCGCCCGGGTGCCGGGTTACTTTGAGGCCTTCGAAGCGCTGACCGGCGTCGCCGACGTCATCCTGCTCGACCAGCGGGGCACGGGGAAGTCCGATCCGGGCCTCTTCTGCCCGCCGCCGGAGGGGCCACCCCCTACCGACGTCTTCGTCGACCCCGAGAAGCTCGAGCGCCGGATGCTCCAGCGCCTCGAAGCTTGCAGCAACGAGCTGGCGGCGAAGGACGTCGACTTGGCGGCCTATACCACCCGCGAAAGTGCCGACGACCTCGAAGACCTGCGCCGGGCTCTCGGCGCCGAGCGCCTCAACCTGCTCGGCTTCAGCTACGGCACCCACCTCGGCCTGGCGGCCATTCGCCGCCACCCGGCGAGCCTCCAGCGGGTGGCGCTGATCGGCGTCGAAGGACCGAACCACACCCGCAAGCTCCCTTCCAGCCTCGACACCCAGGTGCGCAAGCTCTCCTTGCTGGCGGCGAAGGATCCGACCATCGGTGACCAGGTGCCAGACATGTACGGCCTGTTGCAGAAAGTCCTCGCCAAGCTCGAAGAGGCGCCCATCACGGTACCGATCACCCTGCGTGACGGCACAGAGATCGAAGTGCCGGTGGGCCCGCAAGGCTTGCAGATGATCCTCAACTGGGATCTCGGCGACGGCAACGACTTTCCCGTCTTCCCGGCGCTGCTGACGACGATCGATCAGGGCGATCCCTCGCTCCTCGCCTGGTTCGTTCGCAAGCGGGGGCCGCGCCTGAGCGGCGGCGTGCCGGCGCTCTACTTCGCCGTCGATGGGGCCTCCGGCGCATCGCCGGAGCGCTGGGCTCGGATCGCCCGCGAGACCCCCTATGGGATCCTCGGCAACGTCGCCAACGGGCTGTTCCCCAAGGCCGCCGAGGCGATGGGTATCGAGCCGCTGCCCGAGTCCTTTCGTGGCCCGATCACCAGCGATGTCGAGACCCTCTTCATTACTGGCACCCTCGACAGCAACTCGCCGCCTTACCAGGCGGAGGAAGTGCGCTGGGGCTTCGCCCGCTCCGACCACTTGATCATCGACCACGCCGGTCACGAGGACATGCTGGTGCACGCCGAGGTGCACGCCGTGCTGGTGGACTTCTTCGCCGGGGACGACGTGAGTGATCGTCGAGTTGCTTTACCGGCGCCGCGCTTCCTTTCGGTCACCGAAGCCAAGGCGCAGCGGCTGGGTGCCCGGTGAAGTCGACGGAGGTTTGAGGGCGAGCCGGGGCACATTTCAGCCTCTGGGGGGTTACGTCTTCCGTCGGGAGGTGGCAAGATCAGCCGCAATCGATCGACAGCTTGTCCTCTCGCGAGAACCTCGGACTCTTATCTTTGGCGGAGAAGTCACCGATGCATTGTGCGCCCTGGCTGCGAAAGTTTTTGATCGTCCTCAGCCTGTTTTCGATCCCCGTCACCCTCCAGGCGCAACCAGAGGAGCCGCAGGCCCAGCCTGCGGAGCCTGCGACCCCGGCTGCGGAGCCTGCGACCCCGGCTGCGGAGCCTGCGACCCCGGCTGCGGAGCCTGCGACCCCGGCTGAGCAGCCGACAGAGGCCGAGCCGACCCCGGAGGAAGCCGCCGAAGCCGAGCACCTGGCGCGCGAGCAGGCCGAGCGCCTGACGACGCTGACCAACTTCCTCGAGTCCATCGCCGCCATCCGGGTCGATCTCCACCAGCTGGAGACCGAGCGGCAAAATGCCGAGACCGACGAAGAGAAAGAAACCATCGGTGAGGAGATCGCCAGCCGGGCGGAGCGGATCGAGGCCCTGGAGAACGACTTCGCGGTGCTCGCCTCGGGCATCGACCGCGACGCTTTCTTCCAGAAGGAGCAGGAAGAGTTCGATTGGAAAGAACAGCTCGAGCAAGTGTTCTCGCCGCTGATCCTCGACCTCCGAGAGGCCACCGCGCGGCCGCGCGAGATGGAAGGGCTGCGCAGCCAGCTGGCCGCCTTCGACAAGCGCCTGCCGCAGATCGAAGAGGCCCTGGCCCATCTCGGCGAGCTGGTCACCGGCGCCGAGGTCTTCGACCCGAACGAGACCTTCGACCCGCTCGAACAGGCCGCCGGTGCTGCTGCGACCGACGAAGAGCCCTCGGAGAGCCTGCTCGAAGATGGGGCCGTCAGCCAGCAGCTGACCTCACTCACCGAGTTCTGGCAGCAGCAGCAGGACGAGTTCCAGAGCCAGCGTGATGCCGCCCAGCAGCGGCTGGAAGAGTTGGAGGCGGAAGACGTCGGGTTCAGCGAGTCGGCGGGTAACCTTCTGCGCCTCTTCTTCAAGAAGAGAGGCACCAACTTGGTGCTCGCCTTGCTCGCCTTCGCGGCGATTTTCATCGCGCTGCGGGCTCTGCATCGGGCGATTCACCGGTACCTTCCGGTCAACAGGGAGAGCTCCCATGCTCGGCAGCTCATCTTCCGCGTCGCCGATGTCGCGTACTACCTGTTCACCGTCATCGTGGCCAGCGGGGCCGTCCTGGTGGTGCTCTATCTGTCGGCCGATTGGATACTCCTGACCCTCGCAGTGCTGGTCCTGGTCGGTCTCGTTTGGGCGGCCCGCAACGCTATCCCCACTTTCCTCGAGCAGGGCAAGCTGCTGCTCAATGTGGGCGCGGTCCGAGAAGGGGAGCGCCTGACCTACAACGGTATTCCCTGGAAGGTGGAAGTGTTGAGCTTCTTTACCGATCTGACCAATCCTTCACTCCGGGGAGGGACGATCCGCCTGCCGATCCAAGACCTGATCGGCCTGCGCTCGCGTCCAGTGGTGGACGACGAGCCCTGGTTTCCCTCCGAGATCGGCCATTGGGTGGTGCTGGAAGACGGCACCTATGGTGAGATCGTCGAGCAGACGCCGGATGTGGTCATTGTGTCGACGGCGCGCGGTAGTGATCGTTCCTATCCGCCGGTGGACTTCATCGCCCAGCACCCGAAGAATCTGTCGTCGAGCTTCTTCTCGGTCAACCACGTCGTGGGGCTCGACTATCGCTACCGCGACATCGTCAACACCGAGGTCGCCGCCAAGCTCAAGGCCACCCTGGAGGAGGGCTTCAAGAAGATGTTCTACGGCGAGCACCTGGTGACAGTGATCGTCGAGTTCAAGGCGATGAGCGCCTCCTCCCTCGATCTCATCACCATCGCCAAATTCAAGGGTCCTGCGGCCTCCGAGTACACCGAGATCGGCTGGAAGCTACAGCAACTGGCGCTCGACTGCTGCAACGAGAACGGCTGGGATATCCCCTTCCCGCAGATCACCGTGCATCGGGCCGAAGGCTGAGCTAGTCCCCAGGGCTTACGCTCTGGGCTAAGGTTTACCGCCCTCCGGGCTCGGGAGTTGCGACATCAGCGCTCGACGTAGGTTCCCGGCGGCGCCAAGCTCAACGGGTTCTCGAGTTCGTTGAGCTCCTGTGGCATCGAGGCGCTGATCCAAGCCTGCCTCGACTTCGACAGCGATCCGTAGGTGATTCGTCAGCGGTGGAACGCCGGCAAGATAGCTCGGCAGGTGCTCGACGCGTCGACGTCATTCGGAACGTCATTTGGATGCCGTAGGGTTTTCCTTTGCGTGGTCTTGCATTAATCGCTCATCGAGTTGTCACTGTGAGTCGCGCCAGATAGACTCACAAGAGATTTTGTTGGGAATATAGGGCCTTGCTGGTCGAGGCCGGTACCCTTCCAGGGAGCCGATGGTGAGGAGTAGACGAGTCCGCAACTCTCACACGCGTAGCGCGAACTCGGAGTCCGCCGTCCTGCCTCGCCGGAACAGAGGCTTCGCGGGCGCCGTCCAGCTCGAGGGACTGGCGGATCTGGTCCAAATCTTTACCAATGACTCAGCGACGGGTTCCCTGCGCCTCCGGCGGGAGAACGATTCGGGGGAGGTCTGGTTTGAGAAGGGCCAGATCGTCCATGCTGTTTGTGGCGACTCGACCGGTGAGCCCGCAGTCTCGGAACTCATGGCATGGCGAGGCGGCGACTTTGATTTCGAGCCGGGTGCCGAGCCACCGGACAAGACGATCGAGGGCACCTGGCAAGATGTGCTGCTCGGTGCCTGTCAGCAGCTCGATGAAGCCAGGCACGGCGAAGCGCTGGCCGAGTCGCTAGAGACCGAGGATCCTCTCCGGCCCGACAGCGTTTCTGGTGAGCCGAGCCGGTCACGGCAGTCAGGTTCCTCTACCGCGTCAGCCCAGCCATCGGCAAACGTGCTGCAGGGTCGTTGGAGGCATCGCGACGACCGCGACACGGTATCGGAGCTCACTCAGGCGAACGCTGAAGCGCTGCGAAGAAGCCTCCGGAGGATTTCGCAGGTGGACGGTTTCCTGGCAGTCTGCGTTGTCGACCGCGACCTCGGAAGAATCGTCGAGCTCGAGAACCGTTTCTCGACCCTCGATCTGCGGGTCGCCGCGGCAGGTACTGCGACCTTGGTCCGAGCTGAGCTCAAGACCCTCGCTGCGCTCGGTTCGCAGGGCGGGATCGAGGAGATCCTGATCACGCTCGGCCAGCAGTACCATCTGGTCAGGCCGCTTTCGCACAACCAGCGGCTACTCATCTACCTCTTGCTCGACAAGCATCGCGGCAACCTGGCGATGGCACGCCTCGAACTCAGCCAGACCGAAGAAACAATCGTCTTCTGAGAGCGTCTGGGGCTGCGTAGCCCGCTGAGCGAGCTGGCGGCTGTAGCGCGAGTCGCGACCGCTGTCAGCCAGCTGACCGTCAATTCGGCCGATTCCAGTTCGCTTCGCCAGAGTCTCTGGGGGAGTCGGAGGGCTGCTACTTGCCTGTCGATCCCGGCTAGCGCTCCACGTAGGTCCCCGGCGGCGCCCAGGTCAAAGGGTTCTTGAGCGCGTTGAGCTCCTGGGGGGCGATCCAGCCGAGACGCTGCAGGCGAGTGACGACGATGCCCGGCGTGATGCCCTCTCGGCGGGCGAACCGGCGCACCTGTTGAGACGTCAGGCGGCGGCGGTCGCAGTCCACCCGCAGCTCTTCGATGGCCTGGGCCGGGATCAGGGTGTTGCCGGCGAATTGATCGGCTTCGATCTCTTCCAGCACGTCGTCGCGCGAGGGTTTGCCTTCCACCACCCCTTCCACGAAGACGATCTTGCGGCCGTGCAACAGGATGTGGGCCGCCTCGTGGTAGAAGGTGAACCACATGTCCGCGTCGGTGCGGTCCAGCAGGCTGAGCTGGATCAAGGCCTTGCGGGGGGACAGCCAGCGCGAGGCGCCGGCCACCCGCATGCCCGGTAGCTCGCGGGCGAACGACAACGCCACCCCGGACTCGATACAGAGCTCGATCATGCGGTCCTGCCAGGTCGTGGGGTGCTCGCGGGTGAGGCCGCGGATTTCCTGCAGCGCCCGCTGGAAGCGCTTGCGGTCGTAGGGTGGGGTGGCCATCTCGTAGGACTGCAGCTCGCCCGCTCGCAGCCAGGCGGCGAGGGCACCGGGGTCGCTGGTACGCTCGGGCGAGCGGCGAATATCGGCCCGCGACGCGGCATAGACCTCGCGCCACTGGGCGGGCGTCATCACGCCGAACCATTTGAGCAGGGTCTTCGCTTGGTCGAGGGGCTCGTCGCGCGCCTCCAGCCACTGGGCGTCGATCATCTCGCGCACCGGCAGCTCGTCGAGCCAGGCAAGCTCCGAGCGCACCTCCTCGGTGTGCTGCTGGCGCGCCAGGTGGTCCTGGTACTCGATCTCCAGCGAGCTCCAATACGCCGCCGGCTTGTCCAGGGCGTACTCCAGCTGCAGCGCGGTCTCCGGGGCGACCTGAGCCTTGCCCTTGATGATTTCGTTGATCAGCTTGCGCGACCGCCCCATGCGGCTGCACAGCTCCGCCTGGGACATCTGTACCTCCTCGAGGGCCGCGAGGAGGTGCTGGCCAGGGTGCTTGGGCGAGGATTGGGATTGGCTGCTCACAAAGTCAGTTTAACACGTTGGACATCGAAGAGTATTAGAAAAAATTTCTAAAACGGTTGATCAAACTGAATTCATGTGTATACTCTCCATCGTTACACGGCGGAAGCGTCGCCTTCTGCCGGAGTCCAAGCGGCTGTGGGGCCCCTGGCAAGGCTCCCAGCGGCGAGAAAGGAGGTGAGTCGAACCCATGTCGAAAGACGAGTTGCAGGCTGTGGCTCTACAGAGCCCGCCAAGCAAGTCGCCGCACGGAGAGCGCCAGACGGCGCTCGAACGGCGGCGCATGGCCGCAACGCGGGTTCGTACCCGCGTGACCGGCCTGTCTGAAATCCAAAAGAGAGAAAGGAGTCCGGTATGCGCAGCAGAGCAGCATTTGTCCGTATTCAATCGGTAGAGGAGGTGCGAGCCTCTCTCGAGTCGTACGGCGTCGGGATCGCTGACCGTCTGGAGGGGCGGCGTGCGGCGCCAGCTCCCGGCGAAGGCGAATCCGTCGCTATCTACCAGGCCTTGTTCGACGATCTCGATCGAGACCTGGCTGGGATTCACTCCAGACTGGTGGAAGCCGAGGACGCCCACGTCCGCAAGCGGATCCAGGTTTCCCAGCATCGCAGGACGGGTGAGGAGCTGACGGAGGACCTCTACGATCGTCAAGTCGCGGTTCGGCGGACCCTGGCGGGTCTTTACGGTCCGGATCGAGGCTTCGAACTGGCCGCGTTCTCAGGCGAAACGCCACGTAGCGCGCCTGGCCTGGTCGATCAAGTCGATCAGACGGTAAAGCTGCTCCGCGCTCCCGAAGCCGACGTGCCCGAGTTGGCGGTCGGCGGTGTCGACGTCAATTTGGGCAACATGGCCGGTCGTCTGGAGGCCGGCATGGAGCAGATCCGGCAGGTGCGAGGTCGTTTCAACCGAGCACGCAAGGCTGCCGGCGAAAGTCTGATTCTCAGGAACAAGGCGATCGAAGAGTTCGATCAAGTGTTCCCGTGGGTCGCTCGGACTCTCGAGAGCCTGTTCCGCTTGGCTGGTGAGACCGAGTTGGCCAATCGCATTCGGTCCTCGGTTCGCCAGTTGACCCGTCGGCCGGTGGACGAGGAGGAGGAGCAAACCGCGGAGGCTTCCGCGGAAGGCTCGGAGACCGAAGCCACCGAGCAGGAGCCGACCGAGCCGGCCGAGCCGGTGAGTGACGCTCCGTCGTCCTCAGGTCCCTGACGTCAGTTCGCGGAACAGACCGCGATCTTCGCCCGGGCGGCTTCGGTCGCCCGGGCTTTTTGTCTTTCTGCCTCGCCTTCGCCCACCTTCCCTGGCACCAGGTGCCGCGAGGCCTCGCCCGTTAGCCCGGTGCTTTCCCCACCGCGCAAACTCCCTGGCAGGTGCTGTCCGTGTCCTCTCGTCGCCGGGCGAGTCTTCGGCAACCCCGTGGGCTGGCCTGCGCAGTGCGCAAAGTCTGCCGCGGCCGCCGTTCGGTGCTCTGTGCGATCTCAGAAGTACGGATCGGGCGCCGTTCCGTCCTTGCTGCATTGCGCAGACATCACCGCGGCGGCCGTTCCGGGGTCTGCGCATTGTCCAAACTCTCTGTTGGCTCGCCGTTGGGCTCTTGCGCAGTTGCAAAAGAGCGAAACGGCGCCCGTTGAGTCGTTTCGCAAGTGCGCAAACACCCGAACGGCGCCCGTTGGGCCGTTTCGCAAGTGCGCAAACACTCGAACGGCGCCTGTCGGAGAGTTTGCGCAACTTCCAGAGAGGCGAACGGCGCCTGCGGGGTCGTGCGCGTCTGGCAGCACTAGATCGAGGGATCGAACTACAGATCGATCGAGCGCTCGCTCCCGTCCTCGATAGCAACGGCCATCGCCGTTGATGCGGTGCTCAAGGTGTAGGGCCCCGGAGGTAGGCCGGTGAGACGCAGCGAATCGCCGGGCCGTAGGACCGGCCTCATGCCGACTTGGGTCAGTAGCCTCGACAGATCCCAACCCGTTGCCGAAACGAGCTCTACATAGCTTGGTTCTCCGTCCGCCGCCGCACGAAGCTCCAGCGAACCGGTGCGGCCTTGGATCAGTACCGTCGGCTCGTCACCTGCGCTCGGTAGTGGCATCCAAGAACCGAGTGTCCAATCTCCAGCGCCGAAGGTCGCGAAGCGCACCCGGGCGGGCAGCGGCGGGTCGAGTGCGAGCTCGGCTCGGCCGTCCCCCGCCGCGGTAAGAATACCGCGCTGGCCCCCTTCACCCTCGAAGAAGACGAAAGCACCGCTGATCGGTTGTTCGGCTGCGTCGAGCACCTGGAGTTGCAGGCGCGGTGACGGATCCTCGGTGGCGAGACGGAGAACGATCGGGTCCGGAGTTTGATCGACCAGCACCTCCACCTCAGCCACCGGGCTCACGCGTTCTTCGATCTCGGCCTTGAAGTAGCGGGTGCCAGGGTCCAAGCCGCTGACCTCGAAGCGGCCGTCAACAGCGGAGAAGACAAGGGTGCCGGAGGTCAACTCGCGGACCCGCGCCCCGGCGACCGCCCGGCCTTCTTCATCCTCTACAGCGCCGACGACTCGCAGAGCCGCGAAGTCGACCACGATCTCTGCGGACTCCGCTCTGGGCAGCTCAATGGACTTGGGCTCTGTAGCGATACCGGACGACGGGTACCAGATCACAGACCAGAGCCCCGGCCGCAGCTTCTCGGTCTCGAAGTAGCCGCCATCGAGCACGTTGACGTCGACCTGCGGACGCCCCTGGCCAAAAACCTGATGCTGACGCAGACCGGTGGCTGATTGGCGGGTCATGATGATGCTGGTCGAACCCACTGCCGGCGGCTGCCAGCTCAGCAGGCCCGGACCTGTCGCATAGCCGCCAACTCGAACTTCTCCTCTGAGCCGCATGGAGGTGTGTTTGCACCTCACGGTCAGTTCTGTTTCTTCCGGCGCCACCGTCACCGCCTCTTCACAGAGAAGCTCCCGCTCCCGGACAGCCGAGACCGTCACCTGCCCGGGCGCGACATGCCGCAGGGTCGCGGCGCCAGCCGCGAAGGGTGCCGTCAACATGTCGAGCTCGAGCCAACGGTTCGCCTGATCGACGCGAGCCGTAACGCCCTCGTCTTCGAAACCTTCGGCCAGGATGTGTAGGGTGGCGCCGAAATCGAGTTCTATCTCACCCAGGTCAACCTCTCCCACGCCCTCGTTGTGCCGCACACCGAGGGTTCTGCGAGCGAAGCCCGGTGCGTCGATCCGGAGAGCTGCGGGCTCCGGGGCCAAACCGCGGAGGGTGAAGAACCCGTCGGCGTCACTGCGAGTCGTCAACAGATCGCGGTAGAACCAGGCCGCAAGCGGTCCGGCGGCGGAGCGCCGCGGCGTCCATATCTTTGCTCCCGGCACCGGCATGGCCGCGCTGGCGCTGAGCAGACGCCCCGTCACTACCAGGCCCGGCGGTGCCCTGAGGTCGCCAAGGTCTCTATCCTCCCCGGCGAAACCCGCCGGTAGCGGAAATCGCAACTTCTGCGTCGATGGGCTGCCGAGCTCCACCACGTAGGCCTGGCCCGGCGCCAGCTCGAGCCCGAAGCGCCCATCACCCTCGATGGGTCGCCGGTCCGACGCCCTGCCGCTACGCCAGGTCACGGAGCCTCTGACGACCGGCGAGCCGGCCGGATCGAGAAAACGGCCATGGGCCCTGAACGCCCTCCGCAGGCGTAGCTTGATCGGCTCGGTGTGCGGCGGCCGCAGGATCTCCTGGGCCGGCAAATGCCCCGGTGCGCGTAACTCGATCTCTACCGAACCCTCGGCCGGCAGATCGCGCAGGACTGCCTTGCCGGCAGCATCCGTCACTGTGCTCGCACCGCCCAAGGTCTCGAGCGTCGCACCCGCCACCGGCTCCTCCAGATCATTCGCTACCTCGACCGACAGCCGGAGACTCGCCTGGAAGACCAAATCACCCAAATCCGCCCCGGTGGGCGGAATTTCGAGCCGTCGAATGACGGGCGCGAACCCCTTTGCCTTACCGACCACCGTCGCAGGGCTCGGCGGCACCGCTTCGATCTCCCACCGGCCATCAGCTCCGCTCTTGCCAAGAAGCTTCAGGAACGAGGGGAAGTCACCCCCGACGACGGCCTCGATCTCCACTCCCGCATCGGCCACGGGAGCACCCTCAGGATCCAAGAAACGGCCGCTAACCACGGCGCCGGGTCGTAGCAGGACCCGCCGTGGCAAGCTGCTCGGGAACCCACGCAGCGCCGCCGGGAGATGATTCTCAGCGGTGACCATCAGCGTCACGGCCCCGACATCGGGCACGGGCGGAACGGTGAAGATTCCATTCGTCGATCGGAACCTGGTGAGGTGTTTGTTCTCCTCCGCCAGCCGCGTGGCTCCTTCCACCACGTAGATCTGCGCTTCGGCGACCGGTTGGCTTGTCTCACCGACGACTTCGAGATCTATCGCGGCGGCTGCAATCGGTCGCAAGCTGACGCTGCGCCGGCCAGCTTCGAGATCGCGCCACCAGGTACCAACGCCCTCGCCAGTCAGGCGAAGACGCCAGGACTTCTCGGGATCGAGCGGCAGGCTCAACAACCCTCCCTCCGGCACGGCCCACGTGGGAAGAAGATTTTCGGGCACTTCCTCCCACATTGCGCTGGGAGCACCGACAAGTCGCAGATTCAGCCCCCGATAGGCCTGCCAGTCGACGACCCGGACCCGCAAACGCTCCGCATCGCTTGGCAACGACGCCAGGTCGATGTCCTGTGGGTCAACACTACGCGGAGCGGCGTCCGGCGACCAGAACCACAGACTGCGGAGGTCGAGATTCTCGAGCAGAGTGGAGTCCGGAGTGCCGGTCGCGGGCTCCACGCGGCCATCGCGGTACACTGCGCGCCAGTGCTGCTGCGGTTCCGACCCCGGTGTCTCGCTGGGTGCTACGGGCTGCGCACCCAGGACGAGAACGACGAGCAGAAACGAGCAAAGAGCTCGCCTTGCCAACCGCTTGTGGCCTCGACTGTCGAGCTCCGGTTGAGGTCGCACTGCGTTCCTCATCGACTGAGCTGCATGGTGAACAAGCGGGGTGGAACCTCCGGCGGCGCGTCTAGATCGATAGAGGGCCCACCTCGCCGTCGGCCCGGGCCATGAACCCAAAGTAAGAAGACGACACGATCTCCGGCGACGTCTCCATGCAACTGCGTCAGGCCCGAGGGTGACGAAATTGGAATGTCGCAAGTCCTCACTCCGCCATCCTTCCGATCAAGGATCTTGAGCCGCCAGGTCGTTTCATCAGGCCCCCGGGTTCTGATCAGAAGCCCCGGGCCCTCGGCGAGCGGCAAGATATCGTCTACCGTGCGGCGTTGGTTGACCCAGTTCCACCGCGCCGGTTCGTCATTCTTCAGAAGAAAAGCTTCTTCTTCTGTCAGTTTGCAACCGGCATCGAATCCCAGAGACTCGCTCTGCCAAGTCCTCTGTAGCTTCCCGTTGGCGTCGTACAGCAAGACGCCAAACTCGACCCCGGGAACGATCACTAGCGAACCATCGGGAAGGAAGCGAACGTTCGAAATCTCGAAGGAGCCACAGTCATTGATCGGTTTAACTCGCGCTCCGGCTTCTGAGTAGAGGACGGTCTTTAGCTTGGATAGATCTTCAGAAAGCGGCCCCAACCAGGCGATCGCGCCGTCGGGGGCGAATTCTCCTTTCTCATTTCGCTGCGCACCGAGGATAAGTAGGCGATCCCCAAAGATATCCAAATCAGCCACGATTGAAAAAGGCACCTGGGCGATCAAGTTTCTTTCGCCGCGACGCTTCCAGCCAAAAGCAAAGACCGGAGCACCGGCGGCCAAGTACTCCTTCGAGGCTGCGAGATAAAAGGGAAGCCATATATCGTTCAGGCCATCTCCCCGGTTGATCTCGCGGACCGGCGCCTCCTCGGCGCCCAAGTGCATTCGAAAAACCCCCTTTCTCCAGGACGAAATGAAGACTGAATCACTCCCAGCCCAGCGAATGTCATTTGCCTTCTGGAGCAGCTCCGGAAGCGGGTACTCAGTGAGTGAGCTCAAACACGGTGCATCGTCGGGCTGGCTGGTAGGCTCATCAGAAGCGTGGAGCGGGCCGGCGACCCGGAGTAACGCCGCCGTGCTGGCAAGTAAGACAAAAAAAGTCGATCGCAAAGAAACACCTCGTATTGCCAACGTCAGAAGCTACGGAACTTGGTGCATGATGCACTCGGTGAAACCCGAAACGTGGATACAGCTTGCACCTCCGGCGACACACTCGATGCACCAGACGCCCCAGCCGGCACATGTCGGAATACCGCCATAGACCCCAGCCCCCGTATCCGGATAGTCGTAGCACTGGCCGATCTGGGCCGGTGCGGGTGGCAGGCCGGTAAGGGCCGCTGCCGATACGAGCAGTACGATCATCGCGATTTGCCGACTTCTGCTTTTCGGAATCATATTCGCCATTTTCATGCCTCCTTAGAGATATTGCTGATGAGTGGATAGTGTTGCGAGCCTACAACGACGATTTCGCTTGGCGCAACCCCTTCACAGGCGCAAGAAAGCGATCATCGGCTTCAGCAAACCTTCCGGCCGCGCCACACTTCACGCCATTTTTCTTCGAGTTTCAGTTCCACGGCGAGCTCCTCTTCCGGCACCCGCGAAAGCCAGACGCGCAGGGCCTTGCTCTCTATGATCAGGTCA
The DNA here is from genome assembly GCA_039029035.1 of Acidobacteriota bacterium. Classification (GTDB taxonomy): domain Bacteria; phylum Acidobacteriota; class Thermoanaerobaculia; order Multivoradales; family J023; genus JAAELT01. The sequence goes on from JBCCGX010000006.1 coordinate 13,452, forward strand.
GCTGACTGCCCGACACACAGGATTGGCAAGCTCGCCAAGAGATCACCCTCGGTCTCTTCCCCTTCCGCCAGGCGTTCGAGGTCACCCGAGAGGTTGCGCAACCCGCACAGCCGCCGGTGATGGGCCTCTAGCCAGTCGAAATGCAGCCACAAGGACTCGATTCGATCCTCGAGCGCGTCGACCCACGCACAGTCGTCTTCGATCAGCGGGAGAACTCGCTCGATCGCCGCTTTGAGGCCTGCTTCCAACGGCGCGCCGGACTCTAATGCGGCAACCCTTGCTCGGGCTCGCGCCAGCACTCGGGATCAGAGTGCCGGGCCTGCACGAGGTAGTCGTAGTCGCCGCGCAGCAGGAGTCGCGGCTCGGTGGTCGAACAGGCGATCTCGGTGAGACCCTCCATCGGCTGCTCTCCGAGGAGCGTGCTCACTCGCCAGAAGTAACCACTGCTGGGGACGGCGGTCTTCCACTGCGGGTTGAAGGCCTTGGAGACCGTCCGGACGGTGCCATGCACCCAACTCAGACGAGACCCGACGAGGTCTCCAACGTAGGCGACCACCGGGTCGCCGACTCGGAAGAGCTCGTTACGTAAATGGGGGAGAAGGGGCTTCGGTGGCAAGTCGTTCTTCTCCAGGCCCGAAAGGAAACCGACGCCGCGCCGCATTTCGCGCAGCTCCTTCTTGTCGACCTCATCGCTGCCCAGGGCGCTGGTCGCCGTTTCTTGTAGGAGAGTGCGGAGCCGCCCGACATTGGCCCGGCCAAGGTTGGCGATTTTGTTCCAATGGGGAATGCCTTTGACGCGGAAGGCCCGCCGCCCGTACAACTGATCGACGACCGCCGTTGGAGCGTTCATGATGTCCACCTCCGTGCATTGATACGAATGGGAGCGTGGCCTACCGCGCGATGCCTGGTGGCCGGTCGCGCGGCGGCGTTTGATGGACACTACGGCTCCGAGCGATGTGCATTCGCTCATCGCTCGGAGCAACGGCGACCTCGCTCGCGGCCTCGCTCGCGGTGCCAGACACTTCGGTCGGCGCGTTCGCGCGACGGCTGGAGGCGCTAGCGGCGGAACGTAGTAGCTGTCTGGCAGAGAGGAATAAAGCTTGCGGAACGGCCTGCTTTCCGCTACCGTCCTTGACGTTGATGACTCATCGTGGGACTCGGCCCTGACGGTGAGCTTTGTTTAACTTATTTTTAAACTGGGAGTGAAATCTTATGACAGGGGTGCCTTGAAACGGTCTTCGGACGTTTCGAAGAGTCTGTGAAGCTGAATGTCGCGTGCCGGGATTTACTCGGCCGTAGAAGAGTGCGGCATTGAGCGACCCGTCGGTGACTGACCGACAGGTCGGTTTGCGCAAGCACGCGCTGATAATCAATTTTCTGAAATCTGTGGAGGTATGCATGCAGCAAGAAACTCTTAGAGAGTTGCGACTATGGATCGCCGGCGCTTGGTGGCTGGCGATCTTGATGGCGGCCTCGGGGGCCGCCAGAGCCGAGCCCGGGATACGAATCGAGGCGTCCGGCGAGACGGTCCAGCTCGACGTCTTCGCTACTGAGTCCGGGGAGCCGCTGGCTCTTGGGGTGGGTTTCGACTCGGACCTGCTCGACTTCGAAGGATTCACCGAAATCGACCCGCGGGGGCTGCTTGCACGTCCAAACCGAGCGCAAAGGGATCCTCTGGATGCGGACGCCTCACCGGCCACCGACCGGACTCTGCGCCTCGTATGGCTCGATCCAAAGATGGCTGCCGGCGGCGTGCTCGCGTCGCTGCGCTTCCGCCCGTCCCCCGAGGTCGACGCCGGGGATGTCTGGCTGACGGTTTTTCCGCTCTCGGCCCACCGCAGCTTCGAGGCCCGGCGCTGGACCCTGGACGGCGACGCGACGCCCATGGAGCCGCCGCCGAAACGGCTCGTGCCGGCGCCCGAATCCTACCCGCGAGCGATCCGGAAGATGGCCGAGGCGTGCTCGCCGGATGTCGATGGCAATGGCGCCTTCGACGGTCTGACCGATGGGCTACTGATGTTGCGCCACCTCTTCGGCTTTAGCGGTCCGGCCTTGACCGCAGGCGCGGTGGGCGCCGGGGCCACCCGCTCGACACCGGCAGAAATCCAGGACTTCCTGCTTGCCGAGGATTGCCGGCCTATGCTCGACGTCGATGGCAGCGACACGCTCGATGGTCTGACCGACGGCCTGCTCATCGCGCGATATCTCTTCGGCTTTACCGGCAGCAGCCTGGTGGACGGCGTGCTCGGGGAACAGGCCACCCGGCGCAGCGGTGATGACGTCGACATCTGGCTGTCGTACTACGAGAATCCACGCTTCGTGGTCGCTGAAGGCATGGCGGGACCCGGCGAGGAAGTGACCGACGTCTTCCAGGATCTCCGGGTGCGGGCGGTCGGGAGCGAGCCGATTGCAGTCCGCGTGGTCGAGGGTCGCAATCGGCAGGGCCAGGAAGTCTTCAATTTCGAGATCGAAGGCGAGGCCGAGATCGATTTCGTCGATCCCAACCGAGACGCGGCGACCAGCGGCGGCTCGGCTGCCAACGGATACCCTGTCGATCGGTGTTGGGCCAGCGGCCGTTCCATCTTTCTCCAGGGCGGCGGGTTGCCGGGCACCAACCGTATTCCGGGCCGGCGTTACGACGGCAGCGGCTTCGTGGTGGCCTGTGTCATCCGCGATACCCATCAGCTGCTCTCGGTCTGCGACAAGGGGGACGACGCCTGTCTCTCGGCTGGTGATCCGGTGCTCTTCGTGCATGGCTTTACCCTCGAAGAGCTCGGTGGCGGCGAGGACACCTGGGGAGACTTCCCCGCTTTGCTCTACGAGGACGAGTCGAATCCCCGCTACGTGCCCTTCGAGTTCCGCTGGAATAGTCGTGCCCGCTTCCAGAACGTAGGTGCGGAGCTCGGCGCGTCCATCGAGTCGATCGCCCTCGAGACCGGTAAACAAGTGCACCTCGTGGGGCATTCTTTTGGTGGCATCCTGATTCGCACCCTGCTGCAGCAGGCCCTCGCGGAAGACCCGCGTTTCGCGGCCATCGATGACTACGTGGCCAGCGTGATCACCCTGGGCACCCCACATGCCGGCATCGCGGACGACGAGCAGACGATGCACGGCGTGGCGTTCCCGCGGGGTCAGGACACCCAAGGCGCTCTGACCTTCGACTTCTTCGAGCTCTGTGCTCAGATCACCTGCCACCAGATGGGAGAGCCGGTGTTCGACGCGGAGGAGGCATCGCTCTTCGGGGTCGACGTCGACACCGGCCGCATCGCCGCCGAGCTGGCCAACGTGTCGGGCAACACCTTGCCGTCGCTCGACATTCTGGCGCTGCTCGGCTTCACCACCGAGCGTTTCGCCAACAACAGGGTCGACGAAGGGGACGCCCTGATCACGGGTTGGGGGCAACGCTTCCTTCCCAGCCTGTCGGTGACCGACACGTTGGCGACCCAGTGGCTCGGTCTGGCCGATGCCTCCGCGGTGGGCAGCGGCCGGGTCACCGAGCGCATCCTGGGCTTCGCCGACAACAACATGGCGCAGATCCAACCCGGGGCGGCGAATCCCGAGGCAGGCAACGCCGGCTACAAGCACATTGACATCCAGGAGACCGACGCGACGCCAGAGGTCCTCGTAAACTGCACCACTCGAGCATCCTGCGGCCACGACGGGTTCGCCGAAACCCTCGCCTGGCTCAACCGCTTTCCGGCGGGTATGGCGCCCACCCGGCCTGAGATTCCGCTGGAGCTCCGGGTCATCGACGGGGTGGGGAGTCCGCTTCCAGGGGCGACAGTGCGGCTGATGGACGGCAGCGCCCTGGTCGCCGAAGGGATCACCGGGCCCCAGGGCGTGACCAACCTGATTCTCCCCTTCGTGCCCTCGGAGCTCTTCACGTACTACGTGACCCTGGAGGGTTTCCGCAGCGGCACCGGCACCGTCCGGACCTTCGAGGTGCCGTCGGAGACACCGACCCAGCTCGGAGACATCATCCTGCGTTCGGATCAGCCGGGGTTCGGCGATCTGGTAGGTACCGTGGTGGATGCTTTGACCGGAGCGCCGCTGGCCGGTGCCACCCTCACTTTGACCCGCATCGACCAGATCACCCCGGTAAGGTCGGCCGTGAGCTCCGGGGACGGTGGCTTCGCAGCCGGCAACCTGATAGCGGAGCGCTACGTGCTGGCCGCCGAGCTGGTGGGCTACGAGCCGACCGAGCGGGTGCTCGACGTCTTCGAGGGCACAACCACCAGCTTGCAGGTGGGGCTTTCGCCAGAGCTCCAGGGCGATGGTACCCTGCGCATCGTACTCACCTGGGCGGAAGACCCTCGGGACCTCGATTCGCACCTATGGAAGTTCCGGGCGGACGGTTCTGAGGAATACCACATCTTCTATGCTGACCGGCTGGGTACCGGCGGCGATTTCCTGGATAGGGACGACACCTCGTCCTTCGGGCCGGAGACGACCACCATCCAGGACGTCGATCCCACGGCGCGCTATGTCTTCGCGGTTTTCGATTTCGCCGGTAGCGGGTCCATCGCGACGACGTCCCAGGCCCGGGTGACGGTGCAACTCGGCAATGGCACCAGCCGGGTTTTCACGCCGCCGCCGGGCGGCAACGAACGCTGGTGGACCGTCTTCGAGGTCATAGACGGCACAGTACAGCCCTGCAATACCGGTTGTTTAGGCAATATCGAGCCCGTCGGCCTGGTCGACGGAGGGCTGCCTGAAGCCCTCTGGCATAAGCCCATCTGGATGAAGAACGCGTTGGAATCGAATTGAGGGAGATACTTACGATGCCTACAGTCCCATCTCGAACCACCGTCCGTTGGGCTGCTTTGCTCTTGCTGGCCGCGGCCGCCGGCACGTCCACGGCGCAGGACCAACAGCTGATCACGCCGCGACCAGCGTTGATCGAAGTTGCTGTTGGGGACCGCGTGTCGGCGACGATCGAATACTCCACCAGCGCCGGAGTGACCGGTCTCACCGGCCTCGGGCTACGCATCCACTGGAATACGTCGGCCCTCACCTTGGCCGGCCTGCGCTCGGTTCTGGGAAGTGGCCTGGTGGCCCAGGGTGTAGCGGAGCCGGACAGCGCAGACTTCGACGGTAATCCGTCGACGGATACCTTTCTCCAGGTGGCGTGGGCCGACCTGGCCGGCTCCTGGCCCGGCAGCGCCACGGCGGATCTCTTGACCGTCGACTTCGACGTGCGGCCCGGATTCCCCGGGTCAACGCTGGTCGGCTTCTCCGCCAGCTCGACGGCGGCGGGCTACACACTCGGAGCGATGCCCCTGCGAATCATCGATCCCGGCGGCTCCTCCTGCGTCTCCGGCGGCGAGACCCTCTGCTTGGGGGAGGGGCGCTTCGAAGTGACCGTAGACTGGCGTGACTTCGCCGGCAATGTCGGGGGCGCGCAGGTGGTACCGGCCAGTTCGATCGATTCCGGTCTGTTCTGGTTCTTCGACGCCGACAATTGGGAGATGTTGGTCAAAGTGCTCGACGGCTGCAGCTTGAATGGCAATTTCTGGGTGTTCGCCGCAGCGACCACCAATGTGGAGTTCACGCTGACGGTGCGGGACACGCTGACCAGCCAGGTCAGCGTCTATGTCAACGAGTTGGGGGTCTCGGCACCCGCCATCACCGATGTCGAGGCGCTGCCGGTCTGTTCGCCGGGGGCCCAAGCTCCCACGTTTGCCGCTGCTAGCCCTGAACCCGTTCTCACACCAAGGGCCGCTTCACGGCCCGAAGAAGGGACACCCAAAACCGAAGCTTGCGTCGAGGACGGAGAGACTCTTTGCCTCAACGGCGGCCGTTTCCAGGTGCGCGGTTCTTGGAGGGACTTCGGGGACGAGACGGGCAGTGCCCGGGTAGTGAGCCTGCCGGTGGAGTCGGACGATTCGGGTCTGTTCTGGTTCTTCGGCCCGAACAACTGGGAGGTGCTGATCAAGATCCTCGATGGCTGTTCCATCAACAACCGCTACTGGGTCTTTTCGGCAGCCACCACAAACGTCGAGTACAGCCTCGAGATCACCGACACCCAGACCAGAGCTATCCGCACCTACACGAACCCTTTAGGCATTTCCGCCGCTGCGGTCACTGACACCGACGCCTTCGCCACCTGTCCCTGAGGCGGATCGATAGCCCCTGCCTCAAAAGAGGGAGGGGCCGGTCGGCGCACCAGGCCGCGTCGCGGAAGTGATGCTTGCCAGTCCTTCTTGTAAAGGGAGCCGAACAAGACCTATCGGGTCGTCGAACCCGAGCTGCGGGCATGTTTTCGGGTGATGCGGGGATAGGGTCGAGAGGATCGTGACCTGTCCTTCGGCGTGGTGCCCTTCGTCGTAGTGCCGGTGCCGGGCCGGTCGCGGTGCCAGGGACTTCGGTCGCGGCACTTCGGTGGTGGTGCCAGGCACTTCGGTCGCGGTGGCGTTGCGCGTTCGCGCGGACTCAGAGCAAACCGCCCTCGGGCCAGTTCGACCAATGCGTATTGGGTCGCCTGGTGGGCCGGTAATGACCCACGTCTTCCGTTACCAAGACCTGGGCCAGCTGCTGGAAGGTTTCGGTTTCACTCGGCAGTACGCCGGCCGCGATGTCAGGGTGGTGCCATGCATCGCACACGAGAAGCTCCTGAAAGTGCGGCGGCACACTCACTCGACGCTCTTCCGGGGTTCCGAGAACCTCTGCTCGCCGCGTCGCCGCGAGGAACCGACAGAGCTCGTAGACCCGCATTTGCGAAGGTTCCTCCAGAACGATCCCGTGCTCGGCATACTCGGAGACGGGCGGTAGAGAGACCTGGGCTCCACGAACGGCAACCTCTCGGGCCTTTGCGGCCACGACTTCGAGGTCGTCAGCGTCCTGCCAATCCCCCTCGTCGATAGGGAACGCAGAACGAAACTCGTTGCATCGATTGGCCTCGAGATAGCTCTCGTAGGCGGCTCGGTCGACGTAGTCTTCCGGCGCATTTCGTTGGTAGAGCTGGCTGGCGAAGGTGTAGACCGAAAGGTCCGGCAGACTCGCTCGTGGTGAGAAACCGAAGACTTCGATAACCAGCGCCCAATCGGGTTTGGCGGCGTACGCGGAGAGCCGTGCGGCAGCGAGATACACGTAGCCGTTGTCGAGCATCGGGAAAGTAAAGGTCCTGGCTGCCTCGTCAAGGACCTGCAGGATCTTTGCTTTAGGCGACATGTCGAGCTAGTTCTATCAGAGCTCGCTCTGTCGGCGGCTCACTCGATGACCGCCACGACTCGCACGCCAGCGGGCAGGACGGCGTCTTCCGAGACGTAGCTGATCGCTGTGGGATCCTGTCTCAGGATGGCCAGGGCTTCTTGCTCCGTACACACTTCCTGCGGTGGTACGTGGTGGAGCGTCGTGTGAAAGAGGTAACTCCGGATCGCGCTGACCGACTTCGAGAAGGTCTCGCGGCTGAACGCTTTGCGGACCGGCGAGCGTGGGCTCAGATCCACCGGCGCTACCGGCCGGCCATCCCATTGGCTGACTTTCGCTAGAAAAATCCTCGCCAGAGTCTTGCGCGAGATCTCGTTCACGGGATGATCCTCGCCGGCCACAACGACGAAGTCGGGCGGGCCGAGCTTGTCGGCGCGGTTCTGTGCCTCGACCAGGGCGCGAAGATCGGCCAAGGGCAGTTGGCCACACCCACGACTTGCTAAAACCTCGGCGGCGTGCCGGGCGATCTCCGGTGGCAGTTCGGGCAGCTTGGCGACGAGCCGATCACGCAGCTCAGGAGTGTCATTCTCGGTGCTGCGGAGGGCCCGCAGCGCCTGGGTGGCAACGAACGGCAGCGGATCGCCGACCGCCTCGACCAGCGCACTGCGCGTCGACGGATCGGTCGGCCGGAACGCCGCGAGGGAGGCCGATGCAGCCCGGCGGAGGTCCGGGGCGGGGTCTGCGAGCGCAGACGTCAGGGCTCGTAGGGACGCACCGGTTTCGATTCTCAGCTCTCCCAGGGCAGTTGCCGACCAGGCCCGAGCTTCGGGGCTAGCGTCGGCCAAGGTCTCGATCAGGAAAGGTGCCAGTGGATGGATCGCCCGATGGACTGCTTTCGCTTCCCGCGCAGCGGCGGCCAGGCGCGAGAAGACTTCGCCTACCAGTGATCGGACGTCTGCGGACGGATGCCGGAGAGCCTGTCCGATCGCTGCTTTCGGTGCGCCTGGCCAGAGCTTCATTAACGCCTCGCCGGCGATAACCCAGACGCTGGGCTCCGGGTCGTCCAGGGCAGCGAAGAGAGTGGCATACGCCACGGTCGGTTCGAGGCCGGCGGCCGCCGTCGCGACGGCCTGCCGCCGTACCGCCGGTTCCGTATCTCGCACGCCAGCCGCGACCGCCAGCGCTAGTTCGGCGGGCTCGAAGAGCTCGGCCGCGATCCGCATCGCCTCGCCGCGGACTTGTGGATCTGTGTCGGCCAGGGCGCCCCTCAGCGCGCGACAGCCCTCGTCGTGTCCGCGCTCGAAACGTGCCAGGGCGCCGACACCGGCCCGGCGGACCTGCGCTTGCGGATCGCGAGTCGCCGCCTGCAGCGCCGCCTCGACCTCTGCGTTTGGATCGATCCGACCGACGTGCTTGCCCAGTGAGACGATCGCCTTCGCGCGCACGTCCGGATGCGGATCCGCGACGAGCCGCAGCAGGGCCGGAACGATGCTGTCCAGGAAGTGGATCGCCTCCGGGAAGCCACTGAACGATTCAGCGTGCGAGGCACGCAGACGCGGATCCGGGTGGTCGATCTCTTCGATCATCTGACGCACGGCCGGAGCGAACAGGTCGATCGTCTCATCGTCAGCCAGCGTCCCGGCGTTCCCCAACGCCGCCATCAGGAGCACGACGCACCGCTGCCAACCTCGCATTCGAACCCTCCTGCCAGGATGGTATCGCAGCTGTGTCTCGATCCCCCTGCAGCTCCGCGGAGATTTTCAGGAGCAGATCGCACAGGCGTTGTACTGGCCCCCGGCCGACGTGGCTTTCAACGAAGAAAATGCGCAGGTGTAAGAAGACGTTCCGCCACTTGTGTGTTCGCCATGGATAACCCAGTTGACGCCGCCGCTGTTCGGACAGATGCCGCCCACAACCTGCTTGCCGGAAGGGCACGTCGCCGTGCTGTCCTGAGCGGTGACGCCGGCAGCGCTAGCGCTCGGGAAAGACTTTTCAGGAGCGCAGACCAGCTGCGTGCTCTTTGGGGCGCAGAGCGCGCAGGCGCTGAAGCTGCCGCCAGGCCCCGTCTTGTCCAAGGAGGAGAGGCCACAAGTGTACGATGACGTACCACCGCTGGTATGGTCTCCGTGGACCGCCCAGTTGACACCACCGCTGTTCGGGCAAATGCCACCGGTCAGTGACGTCCCGGCAGGGCAGGACGCTGTGCTGGAAGGCGTCAAGACGGAAGGCCCGTTAGCGCTCGGGAACGAATGCTGCTGGTCGCAGACGAGCTGCTCACCCGGTGCGGCACAGATCGCGCAGGCATTGAACTGGCCCCCCGCCCCGGTCGCTTTCAAGGCCCCCCAGGTGCAGGTATAGGACGACGTCCCACCGCTTGTATGGTCGCCGTGGAGCGCCCAGTTGACGCCGCCGCTATTTGGACAGATGCCGCCAGCGAGCGAGGTTCCCGCAGGACACGTAGCCGTGCTCGAGGGTGAGGTGACGCCAGGGCCGTTGGCGCTGGGAAAACTCTCCAGTTGCGCGCACACCAGCTGAGACCCGGCGGCCGGCGCGGCTCCGAGCAGCAACGAGAGCGCGCTCGTCACCAGGATCAGCTGCAGCAATGCGATCGAAATCTGACGCGTTGTTGGGGATGTCGTATACATGGAGCCTCCTTCAAAGTTGGCGTAGGTCCGCGGCAGCAGACCGACGAGTTCGTTGAGAACGCAGGCCTGGCAAGGCGGACCGATTCGGGTTTCTATCCTCCTCAGTGAAGCAAGAACGCAGCTATCTCAGGAAAACTCGAATCCTGTCTTTCGGAGTTGGTTGCAGCAACCACTACCGGGCCAGGCAGACCCTGCATGGAGGCCGCCTCACCACCGATCTCTGGTCGCAACAGTCGACGACTTCGGCACAGTCGCGGAGGCGGACGGCGCTGATTTCCGAACGACGTCCCGAGCCACCCTTCTCCTGAAGCCGTCGAATAGCTGCTTGACGGACCGCGTAGCTCTTAGCGGAGGTCTACACTCGATGCGCGGTTCAATGTCCCATCTCTTACTTCGGCTCGTCGGTCTATTGATCGGTCTTTTGCTGACCCTACCCGCGGTGGTGGATCTTCGGGCGGGCGAGCCGGATTTCTTGAACTGGTACGGCCAACGCGTCTCGACCCACATGGCCCTGGCGATCGGGATCGCTATCGCTATCGGGTCTCTCGCCCCATGGCCCAAGCGGGGCTCCGGCCGGAGCAGAGGCCTCTGGCGCCGGAAGACCGAAGTGTTGGTTCAGCACCGCGCGGCACCAGGGCTCCCGGGACGTAACGCGCCGTGCCACTGTGGCAGTGGCAAGAAATACAAGCTGTGCTGTCTGCGAGCCGATCAAGCAAATCAGCAGGCCGCCTCACTCGATCGGTTCAGCGCGGCGCTCAATCGCAGCCAGCATGTCAGCTCCGCCACGGAGATGGTGAACCGCGGCCTCCGCAGCTGATGCTACGCTGCAAGAAGCCGGTCGGGGCAACACGTTCCACCCCATGAATCACTCCTCAGGACCCATCTACATGCCGAAACGATTCGTGTACCTGCTCGAGCACTGCGAAAGCGGCCAGCCGACGACCATCGGAATCTTTACTACCCGACAGCTGGCCGAGGACCATCTGCGCGATCTCGATCGGTCCTATGCCTATGCGATGTATCAACTGCCGCTCGATACGATTCTCACCGTAGGGGATCAGTTGGCGGATCAGCAGGGGATCTACGATCACTGGCACTATGGCACCCACCAGGTGAACGTGGTCGAAACAGACGGCGAAGGCAACGTCGTCCGGGAAGCTCGAAAAGCAGAAGTCGTGTGGCCCGAATAGGACGGGCTTGCCTGTGCCTATTCGGGCGCGCCCTCAGACTGCCTCATTTAGGTTCACCAATCTGCGACTCCCCCAACGAATATCGAGATCGAGGGTCGTGATGCTCCCTGGGTCGGCGCGGTAGACAATATGGCCGAGCCCTTCGATGGGGATGCCCAGCCAAGCAGAGATTACAAAAGTGACCGCAAACCCATGGGTCACAACGATTGCCGAATCGTGCTCGGCGGCCAGCAGTCGATCCATAAATCGATAGATCCGTGTTGCAGCGGTACGACGTGTTTCTGCACCCTCGCAGATCTTATGGTCCAGCCTTTCGCCGTCCCTCGGAGGAAAGACTATTCTCTCGTCAAGCCAGCCACTAGCTTTGCCCTCGGCCACTCCGCAGCCTACTTCTCTTAGATCGCCGTCCAGTCGAGCAGTCGTGTTGAAGGCATCTGCAATTGGATTGGCGGTTTGCTCGGCTCGTTTTAGGTCAGAGGAATAGAGATGTGGAGGGTCGTCAAGCCTGGCAAGAAGCGCTTCCGCGATTCTTTCAGCGTGCTCGTGACCCGATTGCGTCAGCTCGGAGTCATACCAGCCGCCCACTCGGCGCTCAACATGGTGCGTCGCTTCCGTGTGGGTTATCGCGTAGAGCTTAGCCATGGCTGCCGTCTTCCGGATGGGCGCGTCTGTCCGGGCCCCAGGAGCCTACCAGCTAGGGCCTGGGAGATGTCGAAGATGCGTGGGGCTTCAGAATGGGCCACGAGACTCTTCAGATAGGATCAGACTCGAGGATCGCGGAACTACTCTCCAGACTCCAGAGTCCAAAGACTGATGGCCACTCCTCAACCCCGACGACCGACACGTCTGGCCCGGGTGTGGCGGAGGCATCGGGCCTGGATCACTGTCGTGGCACATGGTGCGCCGCCTTTTCTCGGCACCCTCATAACCCTCGGCGCACCTCTTGCGACCCCGACGGACTGGACGCTGCGGGTTCTCTTCGCCTGGGTTTTGCCCGGCGGGATCGCCTTCGCGATCTGGCGTCGCTGGTGCCAAAACACACCTTGCGGCAGGGGTTGGTGGGCGTTGCTCCTTTCCGGAGCAGGCTGGTGGCTGATCTTTTCCCATGGGCTGATGGCCGCTTGCCAACAGCGCGAGAGCCCGGCGAGCCTCCTGGGCGCCCTGGTCGCCGGGTCTTTGCTGATCCTCGGTCTAATGAGTCGCCGAGCTGGCCATTCTCCGGTGCACTGGTTGATGGGTCTGACATTGCTCTTGCCCGGGCTTCTCTTCATCCACCGGGCCGCAGGCCTGCAGCAGACCCGCGACGGAGCGGCTGTCGCCGCCGTCGCGGTGGTCCTTCTTGCGCTCAGCGGATGGATCGGTCGCAGAGTCTGGACGCCGAAGCGCTGGGGGCTGACGCTCGTGTGGGTCATCGGCGGATGGTTGGTCGTCTTGCCGCACGGTTTCGTCAATCCGTTCGGTCGGCCCAAGGACCCTCAACGGATCGCCGCTGAAGATGTAGGAGAAGTCGCCAGAGCTTTGTCCTCCGAGAGTCTGCCAGAGAGCCGCCACCGGTACGTCTTCGAGCTCAGTGGCGTCTACATGCGCTCAGCAGTCTCCTTGGGTCTTGAAGTCGACGAGAAAGGCACCGGCACTCTCACCATCAGGTCCCTTCTAGCGCCGTCCCGCTGTCGGCTTCTGTCGCCTTTCACCACCGACGACTATCACCTCGCCGTCGAGCAACGCCAGCTCACGCGTCGCCGGGTCGACGCCATCGTGTCGGCCTTCGAGAGGCATCGATTCTGGGAGCTGGCTAGCGATTCGATCGACGAGGCGGGAGAATCTGGAGGCAGATACTTGGGCGCCACCGGCTTCTACCACGGGCCGATGTGGGGTTTTCGGGCCCTGCGCGACGGAGCCCCCGAACAGGCTGTGGTCGTCGGTACCCATTTCTCAGGCTCCGGTTTCAGCGAGACTGATCGAGCCGCCTGGCAAGAGCTCTCCCAGTTGGCCCTGCAGATGCTGCAGCTCAGCGAGGTCCGGTTGGCCAAGATAGAGTTGTAGGGGCACGCCTCCAGTTTGGCGGCTGCCGAGAAGGAGCTGAAGTTGCCTGTTGCCGGCCAATCAAGTCGCCAAAAGCTGTAGCGCGGGTTTCGTCAATCGCCAATGGCTTCGAGGTTGATTTGGATAATTCGGATATTGCTCTCTTGAGCAACCGCAAAGCGAGCATTCTGTGAATCCAGAGCCATGGGAGGTGGGAGTTTGTCCCATGTGATGCTGCTCGTTTGTTTACCGGAATCGATATCGCTCCACTCGTGAAGGGTCTGACCCTTGTTTAGGTCGATAAGCCGGGGTTGTTCGAACATCGATACGATGAATCGTTGGTTGATCGCCATGATTGTGCCCGGTGGATGGCCTAGAGCGACACGGGCAGAATAAGTCGATGCTCCAATTTCCCATAAAGCAATACGATTCTCGCCAGGCTGATCGTCGTCTGGGTCTTCATCGTCCCCATAATATTCGTCCGATGCGCCGACGATGACAGTATTCCCTTCAGCAAACGATGCAGATTGGAGCTCCCACATGCCAGGCGGTTGATTGCCTAAGGTGTCAAGGGTTCTGGGATCCCGTAGCGCCTCCAATAAATCGTACACGTGAACAACATCAAGGGGATGCCATACCCAGCCAGCACTCATCAGCCATCTGCCGTTGGGACTAACTGACAGACGCGAGTGAAAGATATCCGGGATGTCTCGGGGGGGTTCTCTCTTGGTGAGACATTCGCCAGTTTCAGCGTCTTCGATATCGATCTGGCAGTAAGCCTCAGGGCAGTGAATCAACACCTCACGCCCATCAGGCAGTTGGGCAAATGCAATCGGATATAGATACGCATTCGCGTGATAGAACTCGCGATTGATCTGGCGAACGACTTCGCCGTTGCGTAGCAGCAAGCCCGTCGTGCCGGTCGATGTATAGATGACGGCGTAGTCGCCGGAGGGTGAGGTGACCGAGGCGTCGAAGGTATAGGCATACCTTACGGACCGTTCCACAATGGACCCATCGATGCCGTAGCGATGCCCTCCGTCGACCCAGTCAACGAGACAGTCGCCGTCCCAAACTAGGGACCGCACGCCCTCAACCTCAATCGTGCGTTCTGTGAAGATGTTTGGGGACATTCGTCTACTCTCGATCCACCGCCAAGGATTGATGCTGGAAGCTCTTTTTGCCGGGACCGTAGTCGTCCGCCGTCTGGCCGTTGCCTTCGAGGAGCCAGCGGGTGGTCAGAAGGCCTTCGACACCGACCGGTCCGCGGGCATGGACTTTGGCTGTGCTGATGCCGACCTCGGCACCGAGGCCGTAGCGGTAGCCGTCAGCGAAGCGGGTGCTGGCGTTGACGAAAACGGAGGCGGCGTCGACCTGGCGCAGGAAGCGCTCGCGGGATTCGAGGTCTTGGGTGACGATGGCCTCGGTGTGGGCGCTGCCGTAGCGGTGGATGTGGTCCAGGGCCTGGTCGAGGTCGGTAACGGTGCGGATGGCTAGGGTAAGGGCGCCGTACTCGGTGGCCCAGTCCTCGTCGGCCGCTGGCTCGGCGGCTGGCAGGTGGGCGCGGGCCTCGTCGTCGGCACGCAGCTCGACACCGCGGTCGATCAGGGCGCGGCCTAGCTCGGTCAGCCGGGGCAGGAAGTCGCGGTGCACCAAGAGGGTCTCGACGGCGTTGCAGGCGGTGGGGTAGCCGCATTTGCCGTCGAGGGCCAGGCGGGTGGCCATGGCGGGGTCGGCGCTGGCGTCGAGGAAGAGATGGCAAATGCCCTCGGAGTGGCCGAGCACGGGGATGCGGGTCGAGGCCTGAATGGAGCGCACCAGGGCGCTCGAGCCGCGCGGGATCACCAGATCGATGAGCTCGTCGAGCTCGAGCAGCTCTTGCACTGCTTCGCGTCCCTCTACACCGCAGACCGCGTCTGGCGGTAGGTCTTCGGCCGCCAGAGCGTCGCGCAGGACGCCCACCAGAGCGCGATTCGAGTGCCGGGCCTCGGAGCCGCCCTTGAGGATCACGCCGTTGCCCGAGCGCAGGGCGAGGGAGCCGATCTGCACCACGGCGTCGGGCCGGCTCTCGAAGATGATCAGCAGGACGCCCAGGGGGCTGTGGACCTGGCGCAGGGTCAGACCGTCGTCGAGCTGGGTGGCGCGAACCAAGCGGCCGATGGGGTCGTCGTCGGTCGCCAGCTGTTCGATGCCTTCGCGCAGGGTGGCGAGCTTGGCCGGGCTGAGCTCCAAGCGGCCGAGCAGCGGTGCTGCCAGGTTGGCCGCGCGGGCCGCTTCGAGGTCGCGGCGGTTGGCGGTGAGCAGATGGTCTTGCCGTTCTTCGAGCAGCTCGGCCAGCCGCCGCAGGACTGCGGTGCGCTGCGAACCCGCAGCGCTGCCCAATTGCCGCTGGGCGTCGCGCACCGCGCGGGCTTGCTGGCGCGGGTCAGGTGCTATCGAGGTTGCGGTGCTCACGGTTTCAGCTCTCCAGGGCCAGGTGGTCGCGGTGGACCAGGGCGTGATGGTTGCGGACCCCTTCGGGCGGCCTGCCGCCAGACCAGAGGCGGGCGGTGGCGGCATCGCAGTGCACGATACCGCGGCCCACCGTGTGACCGGCGGCATCGAGCAACTCCACCACATCGCCCTGGTGGAAGTCGCCGAGCACCCGCGACACCCCCGCCGCGAGGAGCGAGGCGCCGCGCTCGCGCAGGGCGGCGACGGCGCCGTCGTCGAGCTCCAAGGATCCGCGCGGTGCGGTAGCGAAAGCGATCCAGCGGCGCCGCGCCTGCAGCCCGCGCCCGGCGGGGAACCAGCTGCCCACGGCCTCGCCACGCAGCACTCCGCACAGCACGGTCGCATCCAGGCCGCTGGCGATGATCGCCTGGCAGCCACCGCGCGCCGCCATCGCCGCCGCCTCCACCTTGCTGCGCATGCCGCCCCGGCTAACGGCCGATCCGGGGCCGCCGGCGGCGTCGCGCAGACTTTCGGGATCGTCCACTTGGGACATCAGGCGTGCTGCCGGGTCCTTCTTGGGGTCGCGGTCGTAGACGCCGTCGACATCGGTCAAGAGCACCAGCAGGTCGGCGTCGAGCTCGGTCGCGACCAGGGCGGAGAGGCGGTCGTTGTCGCCGAAGATGCGCCGCTTGGCGCCCTCGACGAAGGCCAGCTCGTCGGTGGAGACGGCGTCGTTCTCGTTGATCACCGGCACCACCCCGCGACGCAGCAGCGCGTTGAGGGTGCTGCGCAGGTTGAGGTAGCGGACGCGGTCGTCGAAGTCGTCCTGGGACAGCAAGACCTGGCCGCAGACCTGGCCGAGGCGGGAGAAGCCACCGTCGTAGAGCCCCATCAGCCGTGTTTGGCCGACAGCGGCGCAGGCCTGGCGCTCGCTGAGCTCCTCCGGAATCGCCTCGAGACCCAGGGCATCCTTGCCCAGACCCACCGCGCCGGAGCTGACCAGCAGCACCTCCTTGCCCGCCGCCCGCAGCTCCGCTGCCGCCTCGACGACGGCGAACAGCCGTGCCAGGGCCAGGCGGCCGCCCTCGTGGGTCAGCACCCGGGTGCCGAGCTTGAGGACTACCCGGTGGGCGGTGGCAACGGTGGGACGCGCGGGTTGGGTGGTGGGGTCGTACATGGGTCGTCTCGCTCGATGACGATCCTATCTCGGCTGCGGTTACCCAGGGTTGACACCCTGAGCTACTCTTGCCGCCCCTGTCGGGGCTCCGGAGCCCGGAGGGCGACATACCGTAGCCTAGGGCGTAAGCCCTGGGCGGAAATCTAAGGCTCGGGCTCCCGCAAACCAGCCAGCACCTCGCGCGCCCGAGCGACCCAGGGGTGGTCCTCGGGGAAGACCTCGGCGTAGATCGCCAGGGCCTGGCGGACGGAGGCCTCGGCCTCGGCGAGGCGACCCTGGCTCTGTTGCACGGTGGCGAGATTCTTCAGCGTGACGGCAACCA
>JBCCGX010000007.1:0-29794 GCA_039029035.1 Acidobacteriota bacterium
ACTCAACGGTACGCCGATCGGGTCGGGGACTTGGGACGGCTCCACCGCGCACCAGCTGGACCTGAGCTTCGATCAAACGCTGCTCGCTGATGGCGACAATACGGTGGAGGTCCACGCCCCGGCCGACACCGGCATCGAGGCCGAGATCTTCTACCTCGAGGCGATCGATCTCGTCTACCAACGATCCTACCGTGCCGTCGATGATCAGCTCGTCGTCTCTGCCGGTGGGCACACCGTCGTGACCCTCGAAGGCTTCACTCGGGACGACATCACGGTGCTCGAGATCACCGAGCCCGGTCGTCCGCGGCGGGTGGTGAACACGCGTATCGAGAGCTCGGGCGGTGGCTTCTCGGTCAGCTTCGCGCCCAGCTCGAGCCAAGCGCGCTACATCGCGCTGCCGCTGGATACTGCGGCCTCCGCCGGCATCGTCGTCGACCAGCCATCCAATCTGTACGAAGCCAACAACCGTGGTGAGTATCTGGTGATTGCCGCCGCGGGGCTCGAGGCCTCGGGCAGTGACTTGGCGCAGTACCGCGCAAGTCAAGGGCTCGAGAGCCAAAGCGTACGGTTGCAAGACATCTACGATGAGTTCAACCGTGGTGTCGTCAGCCCCTGGGCGATTCGCGATTTTCTCCGCCACGCCACCGCGGTGTGGCAGGTCCCGCCGCGCTGGGTCGTGCTCGCTGGGGACAGCTCGTTCGACTTCAAGGATCGCCTGGGCTTCGGTGGCAATCTGTTGCCGGCACCCATGGCCAGCACCCCCGAAGGGCTCTTCCCCTCGGATCACCGTACGGTGGATCTGAGCGGCGACGACGGGGTGCCCGAGGTGGCGGTCGGTCGCCTGCCAGTGCGTACGGAGGGTGCTTTGGCGGCCTACCTGGCCAAGCTGCAGGCCTATGAGGCGGCGACCGGCGCCTGGCGCGGGCGCACCGTCTGGGTCGCGGACGCGGTCGACGAGGGCGGCGAATTCATCAAGGACAGCGAGTCATTGATTGACCTCGCACCGTTTGATCTCGACGTGGACCGGGTCTACGTCGACCTGTTGGGACCCGCTGCGGCGCGTCAGCAACTGCTCGATGACATCGACGACGGGGCGGCGCTGATCCACTTCCTCGGCCACGGTAACTTGATGCAGATGGGGGATGACGCCGGTTTGCTCCTGACCAGCGACGTGCCCTCCTTGACCAACGCCGAGCGACAGCCGATCCTCACCGCCATGACCTGCGCCCTCGGGCGCTACGATCGAATCTTCTTCGACACTCTGAGCGAATCCCTCGTCCTGCAGGATGGCGGCGGTGTGATCGCCTTGTGGGCTCCGACCGGCTTCTCGTTCAACGCCGAGGCGGTGCAGCTGGCAGAGGGTTTCCTGCCGTCTTTCTTCGAAGGCTCGTCCGCCGGCAGTGGCCCCGATACCCTGGGCGAGGCGGTCGCCGAATCACTGGCCAACTACCTGGCGAATGCCGAGGAGCCAAGGGCGTTCATCCCCTTTGTCTATACTCTCCTCGGTGATCCGGTCGTCCGGCTGCAGCCGTAACGCCGGATCGTAGGGGGCGAAGATGATGAACGACCAGGAATGGATGGCGGATTTCCGGCGTCGAACGGCGACCCGAAGGGTGCCGATCTCCGGCATCCTGGAGCTCACCAGCCGGTGCAACCTGAAGTGCGTTCATTGCTACCTCGGGCCGCAGGAGGAACAGCGCAAGAAGCGTGATCTCGAGATGAGCACCGAGCAGG
This sequence comes from Acidobacteriota bacterium, assembly GCA_039029035.1. Classification (GTDB taxonomy): domain Bacteria; phylum Acidobacteriota; class Thermoanaerobaculia; order Multivoradales; family J023; genus JAAELT01. Next base: position 1,735 of record JBCCGX010000007.1, read on the forward strand.
CGAAGTCGGTGATCGACGACATTGCCGAAAGCGGCTGCCTCTACCTGGTGATCACCGGTGGCGATCCGATGGTGCGCAAGGACTTCCCCGAGGTCTACCGCCATGCCAAAGAGAAGGGCCTGATCGTCACCGTCTTCTGCGACGGTGTGCTGGTGACTGATCGCATCGTACGGCTGTTCCAGGACTACCCGCCGTTCAACGTCGATATCAGCGTTTATGGCGCCACGGCGGAGACCTATGAGGCCGTCACCCGAATCCCGGGTTCGTTCGCCAAGTTTCTGCGCGGTATCGACCGGCTGGTGGCGGGAGGCATTCCGTTCAGCCTCAAGACCGTCCTGATGACGCTCAACAAGCACGAGCTGGGGGCCATGCGCCAAGCGGCCAGGAAGCTCGACGTTAAATTCCGCGTCGACTCGGCCATCTTTCCCTGTCTGCCGACCCAGGACCATGAGCCTTTGGATTTGCGCCTGGACCCGCGCGAGGCGGTGGAGCTCGAGCTGTCCGATCCCGAGCAGTTGCGGCAGTGGGTGGCCTACGCTGACGGTCGTCAGAACGCGACCGATTCCGACAAGCTCTACACGTGCGGCGCCGGCCTGACGAACTTCTACATCGACCCGCAGGGCTTTGCCTCCCCTTGCCTGATGACCACCAACTATCGTTTCCCGGTCGCGGAACGCGGCTTCGCCAGCCTATGGAACAAGGAGCTGGTGCAGTTGCGGCAGAAGAAGCCGCGCACGGAGTACAGCTGCAACTCTTGCGAGATGAAGGTCGCCTGCACGGGTTGCCCGGCCTTCAACTATCAAGAAAACGGTCACGAAGACGTCAAGTCCGAGTATGTCTGCGAAACGACACAACATCGGTGGGATGCCATCGAGGCAGCACGCGCCGGCGAAGTAGCAGCCGTGGCGCGGCGGATGGCACGGCGTCGGGCGGTGGCGACCGGCGAGGCGGGACGGGAGGGAGAGAGGCGCCATGTCGGCGGTTGACACGAGCGGCCAGCGATTCAGCGTCGGTGGGGAAGAGGGAGCTCGCGAGCACCGCAAGCCCTACGAGAAACCGCACCTGCGGACGATCGACCTGGCCGCAGAAGAGGTTCTGGCGGTCGGCTGTAAGCTCGATGCCGGACCCGGGGGGCCGATCGGCGCCAGCTGTACCGCCGCTTCGTGCTTTGCGGCGGGTTCGTAACTCTCAAGGGCGATGCTGTCCGACTGGGATCGGGTGTTCGAGCCCAAAGAAGCCTTGGTCGCCCGGGAGATAGCTGACGAGGTGATCCTGGTGCCGGTGCGTGGCAAGCTGGCGCAACTGAAGCGCATCTTCGTGCTCAACCCGGTCGGTGCCTACATCTGGGGCGAGCTCGACGGCGAGCGAGATTTGGCCGAGATCCATCGCGGCATCGTCGCCAATTTCGAGGTTTCGGAGGCCGAAGCCGAAGCCGATCTCCTCGAGTACATCACGGCGCTCGAAGAAGCCGAGCTGATCAGCCTGAAGCAGCCCGGCGAGGCAGCGGACGCCCCGCGGTGAATGATCCGTTCGAGCTTTCGATCGGTGGCCTGGGTTTTACGATCGAGCTGCCGCCAAGAGTCCGCCTGATCGAGAGAGACACGGTCTATGCACCCTTTCTGGTGCGCGATCCGGCGGCTGACTCGCGGATCCGAGGTGACCTGACTCTGAAGGTTGCCCCCGACACCGAATCCCTCGACCTCCTCTTCGACACCGAGGAGACCTGGCGTGCCTTTGCCGACGGCGACGACGTGCTGCTGCGATTGCGCTCGACCGGCGACTCGCAGGGCTATCTGTGGCTCGCCCGTCTGGTGGGCGCCCGCCAGGGGCCCATCGAGCACCTGACGATCCATTGCGGTGACCGCCTCGTCGAGTGCCGCGGTGCGATTGTCGAGCTGACCAACCCGTTGCACTACCCCCTCGATCAGCTGCTTGCCATGTTCGTTCTGCCGGCTCTGCCGGGCGCCTTGATCCATGCCGCGGGTCTGGCTCGGGGGGGGCGTGGGATCTTCTGCGCGGGAGTTTCCGGCGCCGGCAAGACGACCTTCATGGGCCTGACCGAGGGCTACGATGACCTGGACGGTTTGAGCGACGATCGGGTCATCGTCCGCCGGTCGGGCGATGCGTGGAGCCTTTTCGGGACGCCGTGGGCCGGCGAGGGGCGTGTCGCCGCCAACCGCGGGGTCGAGCTTGTCGGCGTGACCTTCCTAAACAAGGCCGACCACAATGCGCTGGTTCCGATCAGCCCGACGAATGCTCTGACTCAGCTTCTGGCAACGACTTCGATCCTCTGGTTCGATCGCCAGCGGACGGAGCAGGCGATGAGCCTCTGCGAAGCGTTGGTCAGCCACCTACCATGCTACGAGCTGCATTTTCGCAAGGAAGAGGAAGCCGTCGATCTGTTGGGCGAGCTGATCTGAGGAACCTCGCGACGCCTCAAACCTTGGGCCTCTGCACCGTTCGAAACCACCAGCGAATGGGTTTGAAGACGAGGCACAGCAGACCGGTGCGGGAGGCCATTGCGATCGCCAACGGCCCCCAACCGACACCGAAGCGAACGGATCGGCCGCGGCGCTCGATCGCCGTCACACGGCCGACGACGGTCTCTCGGTCGATCCAACCGTCGGCCCTGGGGGCCGCATCACCGCGGGTGAGAATTCGCCCGTCGTCCAGATCGATGACCCGATGCACGACGAGGCGGCCGCCAGGGCGGGGGAAGGCGACGACATCGCCTCGGCGGACGGGTTCGTCAGCCAGCGGCGCGAGGGTGATGACGTCGCGGCTGCGGATGTACGGTGACATGCTGGCGCCGGTGACCGGGATCTCGACCGAGAGGCCTTCCGCCAGGAGCTCTGTGAGGAGCGCTTCGGGGCGGAAGGAGAGCGGGGCGCCGGTCTCAGGCAATATTCTCTGACTTCGGCCGACTGGGGGCGCTGAGGGAGAGCTCGACGGTGACCTCCTCGCCATCGCGCCAGTAGACCAGGGTCAGGGCACTGCCGGTGCTGTTGTCGACCGCTTGCAGGAGATCGAGCGGCTCGGTCGGCGTCAGACCTTCGATCTTGGTGATCAGATCACCGCGCGCCATGCCTTTGCGCTTGGCCTCGCCGGAGGTGGCGATCACCACCAGGCCGCGGCGCTCGGGTAAGGCGAATTCGGTCCGTAGCTGGTCGTTGGGGTTGACCACGGTCAAGCCGAGAGCCCGGACCACCTGGTCGGGGCTCTCCGGCGCAAGGAATTGATAGTCGGGCAGCTCCTCGATGAGCTTTTTGGCGACGCGAATGGTGGCGTCGGTGCGCAAGGCCAGGGCCAAGCCATCGCTCGGCCGAGTGTCGATCCAGCGCGGCTCGGTCTCACCCAGAATCCGCAGTTTGAGGAGGCCGTAGTAAGTCCCCTGGCGCAGATCCGACACCACCATCTCTTCGAGCTCAGCGCCGAGAGTCTCGAGCAGATGGGTCATCAGATCATGGGTCATCGGCCGCGGAAGGTCGACATCGTGCAACTCGAAGCTGATCGCTCTCGCCTCGGCCATGCCGATCCAGATCGGTAGGGTTTGCCCCGAGTCCAGCTCGCGCAGCAGCACCACCGGTGAGCCGCTCAGCTGGTCCCAGCCGATGGTCGAGAGCTCGGCGGTCAGTAGCTCGTCGTCTGCCGGGATATCGAGCGACGGGCGAGGCGCCGTGCCCGATGGCCGAGCCTCCGCCCGGCGCGTGGGCTGCTCGCCGAGGTTCGATGGGGATGCAGAACATGCCATCCAGCTCACTGAGCTGAGGGCCAGGACAACGATCGGCGTTGGCAGGCAGCGCATCGATTAGCACTCTATCGCAGAGTGCTAATTTCGAGCGAATGACGGTTGTCTAGAGGGGGCTGAGCGGATAAGGTCCGGCATGGAGACTAGCGATGCAATCGGGCCGAATCTTCCGTCTCTTCGCCGTTCTCGCCTTGCCGGCCGCGGTGATGTTTCTGGCTGTCGGCGGTCGGCTCAAGGGCGACGACCGCCACCAGGAAATCATCGAGTCGACCCAGACGCAGACGGTCCTCTCCGAGGTCTACACCATCGATCGGAAGTATCGTTCGATGATGGGGCCCTCGAGCACCGTCGACGTGCGTCTCCTGGAGACCGAGGAGCCGGAGCTCCTGTGGATCACCGGCTACCGGGCGGCCATGGTCGGGGCGGACGGAGTCACCGATCAGGCCCAGGAGTTCATGTGCCATAGCAACCTCGACATCGATGCCGGCGCCCACACTTCGCTGATCGGCAAGAATCCATCCTTCAGCCCACGCCTGTTCACTCTGTCCCAAGGGCAGCTGGCAATTCGGTTCCCAACCGGCTTCGGTATCCCGATTGTTTCGACCGAGACCCTGGATCTGACAACCCAGGTCTTGAATCTCAACCACGAAGAGGCTGCGGGGCTCCAGGTGCGGCACAAGGTCAGTCTCGAGTTCGTTCGCGATCGGGATGCCCAGGGCGCAATGCAGGCGCTCTTTCCGATCGCAGGCTACGGCCTGACCCTGCTCGAAGGTGAAGGTGCCTACTACGGGGAGCGCCAGCCGAAGGAGGAGGTCCATGGCCCAGGTTGTCTGGTGGGAGACAGCGCCTCGGACCACGAGTACAAGGACAACCAGGGGCGGAAGTTCACTGGCCACTGGGTCGTGCCGCCGGGCCGCGAGGTCAATCACACCCTGGTCACCCACCTGATGCAGGTGCCCTACGACACCAGGATCCACTACATCGCGGTGCACCTGCACCCGTTCGCCGAGTCGCTGGAGCTGCGCGATCTCACCACGGGTGAGTCTCTGTTCAAGAGCCGGGCGCGGAACTTCGAAGACCGGATCGGTCTGGACCACGTTGACTATCTTTCGAGCGACGGGGGAATACCGGTCTACGCCGACCACGACTACGAGATGGTCAGTATCTACAACAACACATCCTCCGAGCCTCAGGACTCGATGGCGGTGATGTACATGTACCTGCGGGATCGAAGCTTCGATCCTGGCAAAGTGCGCAGTCGGCTGAGCCAAGCGAACGCCCGTTGAGCAAGTGAGACGATCGTGAAAGATGACGAAGCGCAGGACGTCTTCGCACCGGGAGACGTGATCGAGGAGCGCTACCGAATCATCGGCCTGGTCGGCAAAGGCGGGATGGGTGAAGTGTACGAGGCCGAGATTATCGCGACCGGTGAGCGAGTCGCGATCAAGACCGTCTTGCCGTCTCTCCTGAGCAGTAAGAAAACGTTGGCGCGCTTCGAGCTCGAGTGCGAGCACACTCAGCGGATCTCCCACCCGGGGGTGCTACGGATTATCGAAGTCTTCAAGACGCCCCGGCCGCGCGTGACGCAGCCCGAGATGGTGCCATGCATGGTCATGGAGTTCCTGGTCGGCGAGACCCTGGCCGACAGGATGGTCGATGGCCGGTGGGTCGGGCCGGACGAAGCCGTCTCGCTGACTTGTCAGATGGCGGCCGCATTGACTGCCGCCCACCGGGCCGGGGTCGTCCATCGCGATCTCAAGCCCGACAACGTATTCCTGGCCCCGGATGGGGACAAGACTCGGGTGGTCCTGACTGATTTCGGCGTTGCTCGGCAAAGCGCGGCGCCCAGCGACGACGGACTCACGGCGTCCAACGTCCTACTCGGCACACCGGATTACATGGCCCCTGAGCAGCTCGAGCTCGAAGACGCGATGCCGGCGAGCGACATCTACACCATGGGGCTGGTGATTTTCGAGATGATCATCGGCCAGCCGCCGTTCGTTGCCGACACGCCGCTCAAGACAGTCTTCAAGCGGATCCAGGAGGATCCGCCGTCGCCGCTAGAGTTCCGGCCGGATCTTGGTCCGCGGTGGGAGACGGTCATCCTTCGTTGCCTCGCACGCCAGCCCGAGGATCGATTCGCCGAGGCCCAGGATGTGATTCGCATCCTCGAAGGCAACGATTCCGAATGGCTCCAGCCGAATCTCTCCGATCGCCTCAGAAAGTTCTTGCCGTGGCTGGCCGGTTTGGTTCTGTTGGTTGGCGCCGCCGCAGCCTGGTGGCTGCTCTAGCTTCCCAACGCTTGGCTCAGCGGTCAGGGAAGGGGATCTTCGCCTCGTCGATGCACTTCCAGAATCCGGGGCTCTCGCGGTGCTGGGTGGTAGCGCAGTTGTTGAAGCCCGGGATTTGCTCTTGGGTCAAGGCATTCTTCCAGGCGTCGAACTCCTCTTCCGGCAGGTAATGATCGATGATCTCGCAGGTGAAGCCATCGTCGCCGCCATAGGGCCAAAACAGGACCTGCTTGAACCCGACGTCGAGGTGAGTTTCACACTTCGCCTCCATGCGTGATCCCGGGCGCGACCAGATCGCCTTCACTCGCATGGGCCCGGGCTCGACAGCCTCTTGCAGTTTGGGTTTCTTGCTCGCCGCGAGGCGCTTGATCTGTTTGCCGTTGACCTCGACGACGATGCGAACACTCTGCAGGGCGTTCTTGATCAAGCTGGTTTTGAGGTCGCCAGAGCTGCGGTAGGCCATCTCGAGCCGCGCCAGGGCGCCATCGGCCCGCTTGACCGCATCGCGGTCACGGGTCAGGCGGTCGATGTCGGAGATTCGGGTGAAGTCGATGCCCGGATCCGGAGTCGCTTGGGGCCAGGCCGCGCCGGGCAGGCCAACCACCAAGACCAGAAGCAGCAGGACCTTCTTCGTCACTCTTCGTCGCATGTTCCAACCCTCCGTGTGTTTCGTCTCCATAGGAGCAAGAAACAGACCAGTATGGACTCTAGTCGGAAAAATTTACCCAGCCTGTTGCTCCGGTGCTCCAAGGCCCGCGCTCGGGGAGCTTGCTAAGGCATCGCGAAGGACGCTGTGTTCTAGCGATGGCTTCGTGAGTCATTGAACCTAGGTCCGTTCGCGCTTCGTTCTCAGGCTGGTGAGTTCTCTGAGCTAGAAGTTCGAGGTAATCATCCCACGGCCCAAGGCGTCGGAGGGCCCTTCTCGTCCCGTGACAAGATCCGCTCGTCCCCAGCGGGTCACCTCCCGAGAGGACGGCAACGTCCGATTCTTCAGACGCTCTCGTCGGCGTCGTCGATCTCGGCGACGCGTGCCTCGAGCTCGTTGAGAGAGTCTACGAGGTAGCCGGTCAAGACGTCGATATCGGGCATGATCTCGCGGCAGGATGTGGCACCGACCGCTAGATTGCCGGCGTAGCTGAAGATGGGCAGGATCAGGCCCATGCCGTCGAAGATCGGCGCTGCGCCGGCGTGGGCGAGAAGACGCGCGCCGGCCACATAGAGCGGGATTTGTGGCCCGGGAACATTGGTGATCACCAGGTTGAAGATCGGGCGATGCTTCTCCGCCAGGTGCATGCGCGTGTAGAGCCGCGCGCCCGCTCCAGCCAGACCGAAAGGGATGAACTGGCTGTAGTCGGACAAGGTACGCGCACCGACCGCCTGGTGGTGGATCTTCGAGTCCGTCGCGCCGCGGTGGATAACTCGCAGCCGCTCCAGCGGGTCATCGAGGTCGGTCGCCAGAGAGACCAGCATCGCCGAAACCTGGTTGCCCATGGTGCCGCGCTCGTCTTCGCTGCGGACGGAGATCGGTACCATCGCCACCAGCGGCTTTTCCGGCAGGTCGTCTTTATCTTGCAGGTACCGTCGCAGGGCGCCGGCGCAGACTGTCAGCACGACATCGTTGACCGTCGCCTCGACCGAGTGCCGAATCGCCTTGATCCTGTCGAGCGACAGGAGGGCGGCGCTCCAGGTCCGGTTCTGGCTAACCGGACTGTTGAGCCGGCTGCGCGGTGCGGTGAATGGAAGCGGCGGAAGCTCGACTTTCTTGAAGCGCCACGCCGCGCCGCTGCGAACGACCCCCTTCACGGTTTCGCCAAGGGTTCCCGAGAGGGCCTTGGGGACTTTGAGCAAGTTGCGACCGCTCTTGCGCAGCAGCTTGCCCTTGGATAAGCCATTTTGGCTCTCACGTGGTGTTGCGGCGGGGACGGCTCTTGGCTCGGGCGACGGATCGTAGAGCGCGCTCATCAGATCGGAGCCCGAGACGCCGTCGATCGCGGCGTGGTGGATCTTGCTGATCAGCGCAACGGAGCCGGGGGGTACACCTTCGACCGTCTCGAGGCCCTCAACCAGGAGTAGCTCCCAGAGTGGCTTGTCACGATCCATCTGTTGGCTGAATTCCCATGCCATCAGAGCGCAGAGCTCTTTCCAGCCGCCCGGCTCCGGCAGCTGAGTGCGCTCGAGGTGGCGATCGATATCGAAGCTCTCGTCCTCGATCCAATAAGGCTTGCCCAGCTTGAGCGGTACTTCCACCAGGCGCTGAGTGAACGTACGGCTGGTGTGGATGCGCGACAGCAGAAGCTCCCGCAGCCGGTCGAGATCCAGGCGCCCGTCCGGAGTCTGTGGATCGATGATCGAAACGCCGCCGATCTGCATCGGAGCGTTGGACGTCTCGAGATAGAGAAACGCCGAGTCGAGGCCGGTCAGCTGCTGCATGATTGGCTCAGGCTCTGTGCGCCGCCGCAGCAACGTCAGGTGCCGCTTCGGCTGTTTCTGCTCGAGCCTGTGCTGCAGCCTCGGACGGGTCACGCGGCTTGCGGTAGAACAGGCGCTTGGCACCGGCACGGTCGAATTTCTGCCAGGCACCCTCGGCCTGGGCCAGGCGATCGAGGATGGCGTGCAGCACCAGGGGGTTGGCTCCGAGGCCGATGTGGCTGCCGGGGACCTGGATGTTCTCTGCCTGAGGACCTTCCTCGTCGATACTGCTGCGCCAGGCGACGACGCCGTCGGTCAGGCTATAGATCGACGTCGTGGGGACGGGTGGCGTGTCGCGGATCTGACGGAAGGTCAGCGGTTCGACGTCGTCGATCTCGGTACCGCTTACCCATTCGAACAAGCGCCAGCTGCGGTTCGCCTTGTGGTGGGTGTTGAAGGGTGTGCCGAGGGTGATGACGCTGCGGACATCGTCCGGGCTGCGGTTGGCCAGAAGCCGGGCATAGATCCCGCCAAGGCTCCAGCCCACCAGGCTGACGCGCTGGTCGTAGCGTTGTCGCAGATCGCGCAGGCGCTCCAGCAGGCGGTCTTCGAGGCCGTTTCTGGGGCCGAAGTTACGTCCCATGCGCCATGGCAAAGCGGAGAATCCCGCTTTGTTCAGGAACTTGCGTAACGGCCCGGTGGAGATGTCGCTGGCGAGGAATCCCGGGAAGACCAGCACAGGATGGCCGTCTCCCTGCGGCCCGCGGCGCAGCATCGGCATGACGGCGTAGGTGGTCAGGAGCTCGCCGAGGGCACGCCCCTCCATCAGCAGGTAGCCGAGCGAAGGTGGCTTGACGGAATGTCCGTTACTCGTTGCGGCGACTCGGGACTCTTGCTCGGATGTTGATCGCTTCATGAGGATTGAACTGATGATTATAGCGTTGCCGGTTTTCGACGCAAGGCAACGATCTCCGGGCATGCGTCCGGGGGCGTTGGTTGTCGAGGGGCGAGAGCCTCCGGTACACTGCCTCCGGTACACTGTGGCCCACTACAACACTTTGGTCCACTGCCACCGTGATCGATCATTGATCACGTGAGACCTGATCGCATCAGACCAGATCGCGTGAGAAAGGACGGACGATGAGCCTCGAACCGCCCTCTGAGCCGCCCCCCATTCCTCCAGCTGCACCCACGGACGTGTCTGGCGCTGGAGGCGAGAGCCACGGCCCTCGCTTGCCATGGGAGGAGCGTGAGCGGCTCGGTTATCTCGACGCACTGATCGAGACGGTCAAGTTGCTCGTAATGTCACCGGGCGAGGCTTTCTCGCGTCTCCGGCAAGACGGCGATTACATCTGGCCGTTGATCTTCGGCTTGCTGTTCGGCTGGTTCGGAGCCTTCTTCAATCAGATCTGGAACGTCCTCTTCGGCGAGGCGATGCGCGGCATGATGGGGGGATTCCAAGGGATCGAGGGCTTTGAGAGCTTCGCCGTCTACACCGGCACCAACGTGCTTTCGGCGGTCGTCTCGTTGATGCTTTTCCCGATCTTTTTCCTCATCGGCATTTTCATCGGTTCAGGGATCCTGCATCTCTGTCTGATGGTGGTCGGCGCGACCGAGGCGTCGGACATGGGCTTCGAGGGGACGTACAAAGTGGTGGCCTATTCGCAGATCGCCAACCTGCTGGCCGTGATTCCCCTGTTCGGCAGTATCTTTGGTCTGATCGCCTCCTTGGTCCTGAACGCGATCGGATTTACCCACGTTCATAAGACGACCCAGGGTAAGGCGATCGTCGCGGTGCTCATTCCGGTGGCGTTGTGCTGCCTGTGCTGCGGAGCCCTCATCGCGTTGACGATGGCGGGTGGCTTTGCGGCGGCTCTGGCCGGCGGTTGATACGGCGGGCGGGTGACTGACCAAGTGTCGAGCAGCGTTTCGAGCACTGCTTCGAACAGCGTTTCAGCAGAGCACCCCAAGCCAAGCGGCCTGTCGAAGCAGCGCTCGCCTGATCGACAGCTGGCCTTCCTCTGGGGCAGCATCGCCTTGCTGTTGATCCTGTTGTCACCGCTCGCCCCAGTCTTCGCTGGTGGGTTGTGGAGCTGCCCCATGAAAAGCTTCACTGGCATCCCTTGCCCAGGGTGCGGTACCACCCGCGCCGCTTTGGCTCTGGCCCGGCTCGACCCGATGCACGCGATCACCCACTACCCGCTACCGGCCTTGATCTGGATGCTGTTCATCGTCGGCGGGTTGTGGGCGGGTTGGCGTGGTTGGCGTCGGCGCCCCTTGCCGAAGTTACCGCGGCGTCTACCGATCGGCGTACGCCTCGGCCTGCTCGGCGTGGTGTTGGCGAATTGGGCCTATTCGATCGCCACCGGCGTGTAGCCACAAGTGCCCTCAGTGGATGCTCGGTGCGGCTGTTTCACCGTCGTTTCGGCGACGAGTGGCTTGGGCTGAACATCTAAGCGTAATGCCTTGTCTTCCTTCCCAGGCAAGATGTTTCTCTTTTTCGATGGTCTTGTCATGCAAGTCGTCATATCATCTGAGAAACCGTTTGACTAAGAGCCTAGTAAACAAGAGTCTCAGGCCGCCGCCGGGTAGAGCGTCCGTGCGTTGGGATGTGAACGCCCTGGGACGAAACCTCGTCTGAGACGCTCTCGGAGGACTTGTGGACCCAGCTCCGGCTATCGAAGAGCCCGCGCTGCACGGTGTTGGCCTTTCCCTGGATCAGGTCTCGGATCTTCCTCGACTGCGAGCCGAGCTGGCGGAGCTGCGCCAAACCTTGGGTACGCGAGATGCCGAAATCCGTCAGCTGCGGAGCCAGGCGGACCTGGCACCCTCTCGTCGGGCCGAAGGCCGGTCGCAGCAGGCTGAGAATCAGGAGAGCCTCGAGGTTCTCGCTGGCGGAGTCGCGCACGAGTTCAACAACCTGCTGATGAGCATTCTCGGCTATGCCGACCTCGCCCGCAGTGCGCTGCCGCCGCTGAATCCGGCCGGTGGAGCGATCGAGAATATCGCCCGCGCGGCCCGGCGAGCGGCGAAGTTGTCGCACCAGATGCTGGCCTTCTCCGGTCGCGGGAACTTCGTCGTAGAACCGCTGGATCTGTCCTGTGTCGTGGCCGCCATGCAGCGGCAGATCGAAGCAGTTTTGCCGGAAGGCGCGGCGTTGAGCCTGGATGTGGCGCAAGACTTGCCACCAATCGAAGCCGATGCGGAGCAGTTGCGCCAGGCCGTCCTGAGCCTGGTGACGAATGCCGGCGAGGCTCTGGATGGCGGCGGTTCAGTTGCGATCGCCGCCGGCCGGCTCGACTGTCGGCGGAGCGATCTCGCGTCGACTTACCAGGCAGCGGAGCCAGGCGAAGGCCCCTATGTCTACCTCGATGTCGTCGACGACGGCTGCGGCATGGACGAGCCCACGGCGGCGAAGATCTTCGAGCCGTTCTTCAGCACCAAGTTCACCGGCCGTGGTCTCGGCTTGGCGGCCACCTGGGGCATTGTGCGCGGCCATGCGGGGGCGATTCGCGTCGAGAGTGCTGTTGGCTTGGGGACCACCGTGCGGTTGCTCTTTCCGGCGATCCGTACCGGGATCGCCTGAATAGCGGACATCTGAAGCTCGCCGAGAAAGGCTTGAGCGGCTCGAGCACCGCGCTGCTTCGAGGCTGGTTTGGCCTCGCAGAATAGGCCGTCATGGCCAGGCGTAGAGATGATTAGGGGATTCTGTGGCCGGCGGCGCAACCTTTTCCCGTCTCGGCCGTTACAAACTTTGCGAGCTACACCAAGGGGAGGCGTGGCGGCTTCCAACCGGGAGGAACGAGCGATGGAACGACGAGACTTCTTGATCGGCATGTTGGCCCTGGCAGGCGGTTCGGCGACGCGTCCGCTATTCGCTCATCCGGGACGTTTCCAGGCGGTCGAAAGCGGTGCGACGTTGTTGCTAATGACCAGCATGGCGAGCCGTGGCAGCCGGGCGTTTGCCCGTGGCTTGCCCGTAGACCTCGCCACGAGCTCCGGACGGATGGCTCGCTTCTGGTCGGTCGAGGGTGCAGTCGAGCGCTTCGGTGAGCGCTTGGGTCGGGCCGATCGATTGCAATTGGAGCGCAACCTGTCGTTCTTCGCTGATCACTTCGCCGAGATCTTCGATTGGGACGACGCACGCCACTTCTGCTCTTATTGGAACCATGAAGTTGCGCTCAATCTGGTCGAGGCGCGGGGGCATCTCGAGTCTTGTGGTGCCTGTCGCCGCGCCCGGCGAATCCTGGTTCAAGGCACCGACCTGGGGCTGATTCCCTTTATGGTCGCGGACGAAGTGACAGTCATCGCCGGGCCTCAAGGAGCCGATCCCAAGAAGCCACTTCGCCTGCCCGAGATCCCGCGCTCGATGCGTTCGGCCCTGGCCGGCAAGGAGCTGCGGATGAAGGTCTGTGTCGACCATCGTGGTGTCGCGTCGGTCACACGGGTCGACTCACCGAACATCTCGGACTTCGTCGTCCGTCGAGCGGTGAACGAAGTCGAGAGTACGCCTTGGGTTGCAGCGGCCAACCGTATCGGGCGGCCGACTGAGGATACCGTCAGCGTCGTGTTCCGCTGGCAGAGCTGACTGGTTGGGGGCGTGAGCGCGCCGACCTGTTCTCGGAGGACAGGCCGGCCAAGAGGGCCGAGCGATGTCCATCGCTTGGCCTTTTTTACTGGTACGTCAGCCTAAAGGCTGCGCCACAGATCCTCGGATGATCTTGGCCCAATTCTGAACAGCGAGCGCTGACTCTCTGAATTCAGTTTCTTGTGATAGGCAAATTTGCTATCAAGATGGTGGCGTGTCTGATTGTTTTAATGCAAAATATTAGTTGTATTAACTTATTAAATTAACCTTATCAAGCTCTGTGTCTTTGCCCGAGGCAGTTATATTGTTCGTTTTTCTCGCCTGAGATCTTGTATTTTGCGAAGCATCTGGAATAAACCATGAAACTGTGGTACAAATATTTGTTGGTTCTCCACCGCCGATAAACATTTCCGACCAGTCTTATCCGTGGTCAGAAGTAAGGGAGAGTTGTCTCTCGAAATGGAGAAGGCTCACATCTTGCCGAGCTCGATCAGGCTGCGGTCTGGGTTCGTCGAGCGGCACGTCTGCGGAGCGGGCTGCGCTCGCGGCCCTCCCTCCTTGGCACCCACTGCGCTCGCGTCCGCGAGTCATCCTCATCTACCCAGGAATCAGCTCACGACAACAACGATTGAGGAGTATTTTGCTGTGGACAACAGGAAGTTTTGGACATTTCTAGGAGCTGGATTGCTCGTTGCCGGCGTATCGATGGTCTCGCCCGGCAGCGCTACTGCCCAGTTGGTCCCGTGTGACGCGGTGGATGCCGGCGGCAACGTCAACGCGCCGGGGGGGTGTATAGCGAGGACGCTGCAGGATCAGGTCGGTCCCGGGCAGGGCGACATCAATACCTTTGGCTCGTCGATCTATCTGATCAAGCGCGACCCGGCCCGTGCGGTCCGCCGTGGCCGTCAGCTCTTTCAGCGCAAATTTTCTATCGATGAAGGCAATGGCCCACGGGTCAACTCGTCTTCGAGTGGCGACATCACCCAGAGTCGTGCCCTCGGTGCAGGTTTGGCCGACAGCTGTGCGGCCTGCCACGGTCGCCCGCGAGGCTCGGCCGGCTTCGGCGGTGACGTCAATACGTTTCCCGACAGTCGGGACTCTCCACATCTCTTCGGTCTCGGCTTGCAGGAGATGTTGGCCGATGAGATGACCACCAAGCTGCGCAAGATTCGCCAGGAGGCGATCGATGAAGCGGCTTACACGTATTCGTCGGTGACCCGGAATCTGAAAGCCAAAGGCATCAAGTTCGGCAAGATCACCGCTTTTCCGAATGGCTCGGTCGACACCTCCCAGGTGGAGGGCGTCGACGCCAATCTGCGGATCAAGCCTTTCTTCGCCGAGGGTGGCACGATCAGCATGCGGGAGTTCCTGATCGGGGCCTTCAATGCCGAGATGGGACTGCAAGCCGTGGATCCGATCCTCTGCGCGGTGACTGATCCGGGCAGCCCCCAGGCGATGACCAGCCCGTCCGGCTTCTATTTCGATCCGGCGCTCGATACGTTCGAGCGGCCGCCGGTTTGCGACACCGCGGCCGATCCGGACGGCGATGGTGTTGCCAACGAGATCGATGCGGCCCTGGTCGACTTCATGGAGTTCTACCTGCTCAATTACTTCAAGCCGGGGCAGTACCTTGTTACCCAACGGGCCGAGAAAGGCCTGGAGCTGATGCACGACATCGGCTGCACGACCTGCCATGTGCAGGACCTGAAGGTCAAGAACGATCGGCGCGTGGCGGATGTCGAGACCAACTTCGATCCGGTGAACGGCATCTTCAACGAGCTCTTCGCGGTCGCCGAGACGCGCTTCATGGTCGTGCCGGACGGCGATCCCTTCCCGCAGGTGCTGCCGGAAGAGAAGAAGTTCGTCGTGCGTAACATCTTCACCGACTTTAAACGCCATGATCTCGGTCCTGATTTTGACGAACGGGACTTCGACGGCACCGTGATCACCGAGCACATCACCGAGCCGCTTTGGGGTGTCGGTAGCACGGCTCCCTATGGCCATGACGGTCGCTCCATCAACCTCGATTCGGTGATTCGTCGTCACGGTGGCGAGGCGGCGAGCGTCACGGCAGCCTACGCGGCCCTGTCGGACAACAACCAGCGTAAGATCATCGAATTCCTTCAGACGTTGGTGCTCTTCCCGCCGGACGATACCGCCTCGAGCCTGCCCGGCGGCGGCGGTAACCCGGGGACCGGCAATCCGCAGGACCCAGCGGAGCATGGCTTTATCAATCTCGGCGCTCTGTTCCAGATCCCGAACGGTACGATCGGCGTCGAGTAACTGAGGCACGGGCAAACAATGGAGCGGGCCGTTGAGCGGCCCACCTCCGTACCCCTCTCGTGTCGAGAGGGCCTCCGGGCGGTCCGGTCAACCTGACGGGCCGCCCGCAGTTCGTTTAGAGCCGCCGTGGGGCAGCCCGCCCCGCAGCCTGCTCGAGTGAGATATCCCTGAGATCGGAGTCGTTGCCCGAGTCCGGCCGCGCCTTTTGGCAACGACTCGCTAGCCTTTTTACCTGTCGGTGGGAGTCGGCAAGAGGGTGGGACCGCGGATCGGGAGCCTTTCGAGGTGCGCTAGAGCTCTTTAATAGAGTGCTATTTGCCTTTGTTCATAGGTGAGTTGCTTTTTTGAAAGCACGCTGCCCCGACTTGGCTCGCTAGCAGCGAGCGAAGACTCTATATACGCCTTCGTCGATTTTGCGAAGCATCTGGAATAAACCATAGAACTGTGGTACAA
Source organism: Acidobacteriota bacterium (assembly GCA_039029035.1). Taxonomy (GTDB): domain Bacteria; phylum Acidobacteriota; class Thermoanaerobaculia; order Multivoradales; family J023; genus JAAELT01. The sequence continues at coordinate 17,507 of JBCCGX010000007.1, forward strand.
ATATTTTCATAGCCGACAAGCCGCTGATCCGCAAACTTTGGCGACCGATGGGTCGACGGAGGTAGGGGGACTTGTATCTCGAAAAAGAGCGACAGCAGCTTTGTGCGCGACGCATAGCCCATGGTGGCGAGGTGTTTCGGAGTGTGGGATTGGGCTGTTTCTCGGGCGCGGAAGCCGTGTGCTCAGCACGCCTCGGGGCATTTGTGCCTCGGGCGCTTTGGTACTCGCGGCGGGTCGTGGAAGAACGAGACGAGTGATCGGCAAGAAGGAGAGAGCAATGCGAGCTCAGCGGGGACCTCCGAAGGCACCGTTGCGATGCACCATCCCACCAGATCCCGTGAACAACGCGTAGTGAATCACCAACCCGAGAACCTTAGGAGCACGGAATGAAAGAGAAACGATTCGGAGCCTTGGGCGGCAGCATTCTGGTGTTGTTCGTTCTGATGTCTATGCCGGCTGATATGGCGTCAGCCCAGCTGATGGGCTGCCAGCAGATCGACGGCGGAGGAACCGTGACACTTCCCTTCGGGACCTGTATTGCCAGATCGTTGGAGGATCAGGTCGACCTTGGCCATACCGATACGATCACAGGGACCCCCGGAAGCGGCAACATCGAGACCGGCTCGATCTATCTGATCAAGCACGATCCGGCTCGCTCCATTCGTCGAGGACGACAGCTCTTCCAGCGCAAGTTCACAGAGGATGACGGCCAGGGGCCGCGAGTCAACAATTCGTCCACCGGTGACATCACCCAGATGCGAGCCCTTGGCGCCGGATTGATGGACAGCTGCGCCGGTTGCCACGGCCGCCCACGCGGTTCAGCTGGCTTCGGTGGCGTGGTCCAGACCTTCGGTGACAGCCGCGACTCCCCGCACCTCTTCGGCCTCGGTCTGGCCGAGCAGCTGGCGGACGAGATGACCGATGACCTACGTGCTATTCGCGACCAGGCGGTCGATGATGCGCTGGGTGGCGGTACCTCCCAGACCCTCGTCGATGAGGATTTCGACAGCGGGACATTCGGGGGTTTCAGCTTCCAAGATGATGCGCAGGATCCGGCCTATACCTCGGGCACGGTGGTCTTCCTCGGCAGTGACGGTGTCGCCCAGATCACCCTCGGAGGGATCGACAATGCCGACATCTTCAACATGGAGGCCGGTCTGACCACCACCTTCAACATGACGTCCGCGGCCAATGTAACTCTGGAGCTCAACTGGCGTCTGCTGCAGGCTCCGGACTATGAGTCCAACGAGGTCTCCCAGGCCTACGTCGAGGTCGATGGCAATCGGACGGTGCTCGGCACCTTTACCGGTAACGGCAACGGCGGGCCCTTCCAGGACACGGGTGAGCAGTTCGCCTCGATCGACCTGGGCAGCCTGGCGGCGGGAAACCACACGCTGTTCCTCGCTGGCTTCAATAACCAGAAGACCTTCAACAACGAGTTCACTCAGGCCTTCTACAACAACGTGACGCTGACCACCGACGCCAGCTGTCCGATCGTCGCCTCCCTCGACACCAAGGGTGTCAACTTCGGGACGATCGAAGTTGCCTGCAACGGCGATGTCGACTACAGCAACGTCGAGGGTGTAGACGCCGATCCGAACGAGCATCCGCTGAGGATTCGACCGTTCTTCGCCCAGGGCAACACGGTCAGCATCCGCGAGTTCATCTTCGGCGCCATGAACGACGAGATGGGGATTCAGATCGACGATCCGATCCTCTGCGCGGTGACCGATCCGGGCAACCCGCAGACCGTGACCAGCCCGTCTGGTTTCGAGTTCGATCCCTCGGAAGATCGCTTCGAGCGTCCACCTGGCTGCGGCAACCCCAGCGAGGTCGACGTCGCGGTGGTCGATCACTTGGAGTTCTACCTGCTCAACTACTTCAAGCCTGGGCGGTACATGCAGACCACCCGTACCCAACAGGGCGACGCGCTCATGGATACGATCGGCTGCACCACGTGTCACGTACGCAATCTGACGGTCAACAACGATCGCCGGGTGGCGGATGTCGAGACCGGCTTCAACCCGACGGAAGGCATCTTCAACGAGCTCAAGGCGACAGCGTCGACCCGTTTCGTCGTAGAGGCCGATCCGAGCTCGCCCTTCCCCTTCGTGCTACCGGCCGAGGAGTCCTTTGTGGTGGAGAATATCTTCACCGACTTCAAGCGGCACGATCTCGGTCCCGACTTCGACGAGCGGGACTTCGACGGCACGGTGATCACCGAGCACATCACCGAACCGCTGTGGGGCGTCGGCTCCACCGCTCCGTACGGTCATGACGGCCGCAGCATCAATCTCGATGCGGTGATCCGCCGTCACGGTGGCGACGCAGCTGCCTCTACCGCCGCTTACGCTGCACTGTCCGACAGTGATCAGCGCAAGATCCTGGAGTTCCTCAACACTTTGATCTTGTTCCCGCCCGACGACACCGCCTCGAACCTGGAGGGTGGTGAAGGCAATCCGGGCACCGGCGATCCGCAGGATCCGATGGAGCATGGCTTCATCAACCTCGGAGCCCTGTTCCAGATCGATAATTCCGATATCGGACTGGAATAGGCTCTACGATCAGAGCGGGTCATCCGTGCCCCCTCGCCTGGTGGTGAGGGGGCACCTGTTCGTAAGGCCGCGGCGGGCGCTCGCACAGATGCGGAGGCCGAAGGGCGGAACCCCGCCGGGCTTCACTCCGTCGGGCTTCACTCCGCCGCCGTGATCTCGACTTCGCGGCTCGACAAGGGCGCGCCGAGCCGATCGGCGAACCAGGCCACATGCTCCAGCACGAGATCGGTTTGCAGCCGGTACCGGCCGGGTACCTCGGGCCAGAGGACGTCGAACTCCAAGTCGACCTCCTCGTAGTGCTCGATCCGCCGCGGTAGCTCCAGACGCCCGCTGCGGTGCACCCGCTCGCCGTTCGCGGTATCGATCCAGTACTCGTAGCGCACCGGCACCACACCCTCCGGCTTCCAGGTCAACTGGCCGGTGTTGCGGACGTTGAGTCGGACTTTGGAGGTCGAGCCGGCGGTCGCCTGCTCCGGCACCATGGCATGCTGCAGGTGGTACGAGAAGGCTTGCTCGAGGAGATCCGGATCGCCGAAGTAGTGGACCGTCGCCTGCGCTGGTGTGCCGTCCGGTGTCGAGAGCGCCAGGCGCAGGCTGTGACTGTGGTAAACGGTCTTGCGGTCCCACCAGAACCGGTGCCGACGCCACGCCGACGGAGGCTCGAAGTCGACCGGCAGGCCGATCGGGCCGGCCTCGGCTTGGCTGGCTCCCACCGGATAGCGTGATTTGCGCCATCGGTCGCTGATCTCGAAGGTCGCCTCGGGCGCCTGGGTCGCGACGAAAAGACGAATCTTCGACAGCGGTCGCCAGTGGCCCATGAGAACCTCGGCGGCCGGCCGGTCGCTATGGAGCTCGATATGCCACTTGCCGACTCCCGGGAATCGGTCGACGAAGCGTAAGAAGTGACCGGCCCAATAGCGATCACGGCGTCCCTCGATATCGTGTGCGGTCGAATCGAACGGCGCCAGGCGAAAGATGCCGGCTCGAGTGTGGCTCTGGCTGCCTCGGTCGAGCTCGTGGTGGCGGCTCACCGAAGCCAAAGCCGAGCCATAGGAGATCGTTGCCAGGAGCCAGGCGGCGGCGATCCAGCGGCTCCCCGGCAGGCGGGGTAGGGCGATCAGCAGCAAAGGGTAGATCGATGGCAGGTAACGGTTGCCGATGAAGGTGTCGCCGCCGAAGTAGTTACTGGTACGCCAGACAATGAAGAAGACGACCCCGACGGTGAAGGCCAACAGCGCGGCCCAGCTGATGCGATCGGCGTGGCGCAGGGCGAAGATCAGGAAGACGAGAGCAGCAGGGAAGTAAAGCGCCAGGCCAGTGTGGCGACCGAAGAAGAAGTAGAGCGAGGCGTAGGCGACGCGACGCGGATCGCCGTAGGTGTCGAATTGTGTTTTGTCACTGGCGGGCGCCGCGGCGAAGCGTTCCAGCGCCTTGGTTTTTTCGTCACCGGCCGGGTAGCCAGTAGTTGGAGTGAAGGTCGAACGCGTTGCCCGGTAAGGGTTCGGTGCGCCAATGAGACTGAAGGTCAGACCGCCGATCAAGAGGTAAGTGACCGCGGCGGTCGAGGCGAGGGCCGTCGCCTGGCGCAGGCGGCCGAAGAGTAGGTACGCGAGGCCCGCGGCGGCGACCAGGATGCCGTTGGTGATGCGCATGGCGACGACGATCGCCAACAGCGCGGCACCGAGAAGCGGCGCCCAGGAGCGTTCGAGCAGGCGGTCCAGGGCGCCCGCCGGCTCAGGGAGGCGGCCCCGGTCGCGGGCGAAGACCAGCACCAGGCCGATCCAACCGAGAGCGGTCTGCAGCAAGTCGGTCATGCGCCACGCCACATAGGGCAAGATCAGGGCACCGCCAAGGAATGTCACCAGCACCAGAGCGGCATGCCCTCTATCCCCGAGTCGCCGCAAGTAGGCGAAGCCGAACAGTGAAGCGATGGCGATGGCGATGGCGTTGAGAACGATCGGTCCGGTCTCGCCGAAGAGAACGAAGAAGGGGGTGCCGGCGAGGGCATAGATCACCGGTTTCGAGTAGGCGAAGCCCGTGTCGTCGCGCTGCAGGATGACGTGGGTCCTGCCGCCTTCGGCTCGACGGATTCGAGCCAGGTCCGCTTCGCCGAAGCGCAGGTCGCCGTCCTCGGTCAGGCTCGCCATCATGGCGAGAAAGGTGCCTTCATCGCCCCACACCCGCGTCCACGGACTGCGGTAGTGGGCCATGGCGAGCAGGGTCGCCAGCGTCAGCAGGGCGAGGCAGATCGCCGCGCGGCCGTGGGTCATAGACGTCTCACTGTACGACGTCCATCACTGTACGACTTGCACCGTGCCACCGATCCAGTCGATGCCGGGAATCGTCAGGCCGTTGAGATCTTCGGCCAGCTGCCCGGCAAAATCGAAGCGGCCGGTTCCGGCTGCGGTCGCGGTGAAGGTCAGGGTGAGGATCAGGCCGGAGTCCGGCGGAGTGGCCTGCACCGTACGCAGGATCTGAAACGACAGCGTGTCGGAGCCGGCGCCGCCGAAGATCACCTGGGCCCCGGCGCCGATCAGATCGCCGCGAGTGAAGCTGTCGAAGCGCAGCAGGCCGCTCGGCACCAGCAGCAGGAAGTCGACTGCCTGGATCCCCGGGACCTCGGTCGCGACGATTTCGAGCTGCAGCACCGAAGCTGTCGAGCCGGCACCGACCCGGAGCGCGATACTGCCCGCCCCGGCGGCCCGATCCGGCGTGAGAACGATCATCGGCGATGGGCTGGTGGGCCCCGATCCACCGCCGTCACCGCTGCCGCTGCAGGCCGCGAGCAAGAGCGCGCCGAGCACGGCAACGAACCGCAATGAGGTCGAGAGGGTCGCGGGTCTCAAGGGGGTGTTCCTGGGGTTGAGTCTTCACGGCGCCGCACAGATCTGTCACAGTCGGCGTCCGGGGCAAGCGTATCAGCGCGCTGCGCCTCGAGCAGCACTCGCAAGGAGGTAGGGTCGAAAATGGCAGTACACAGGATTCTCGTCCGTGGCGACGGTCAAGGGCTGCACGAATTCACTAGCCAGGTGACACGGGTGGTCGCCGAAAGCGGCGTGCAGGAAGGACTCTGCACTCTCTTCCTGCAGCACACCTCGGCCAGCCTGACGATTCAGGAGAACGCCGATCCATCTGCCCGGCACGATCTCGAAGGTTGGCTCAACCGGCTGGTGCCGGAGAACGACCCCCACTTCACCCACACCCACGAAGGGCCGGACGACATGCCGTCGCACATCAAAGCGGCGCTCACCGCCACCTCCCTGTCGATCCCCATCCTCGACGGTCGACTGGTCCTCGGTACCTGGCAGGGCATCTACCTGTGGGAGCACCGCCGCCGCCGCGGCGAGCGCAAGGTGGTGATTCACATCGGCGCGTGAGCCCAGCGCAGCCAATGGGAACGCCAAGGAAAAGTCGTCCCTGGTGTCCCCACCGCCTGTCGGACCCTCTCAGCCTGACCTGGGCCACTCAAGGGTCGCTGTTCGTGGCGGACCGCCGCGTCCAGAGAGGCCAGAAAGCAGTGGGAACGCCAGGGAAGTGATTTCCTTGACGATCCCACCGGCTGTTCGGAGCTTTGGGCGTGGTTCAGGGTCTGGGACGGGCAGTGGGAAGGCCAAGGAAATGATTTCCCTGGCGATCCCACCGCTTGTTTGGCTCTCTCATCCAGAACCGGAGTGTCGAACGGCGTCTGCTCCAGGCGTTTGGCCGGGTTCAAGAAGGTCAGCGAGTGGTGGGGAGGCCAATCCATTGTCTTACCTGGCGATGCCACCGGCTGTTCGGAGCTTTGGACGTCGTTCAGGGTCTGCAACGGGCAGTGGGAAGGCGAAGGCAGAGTTTTCCCTGGCGCTCCCACCGGCTGTCGAGAGCTCTCGACCGAGACTGAAGGGGTTAGCTCAGCAGAAGTTGGAGATCTTCGGCCGAGAGGTCGCGGATCATGCTGCCGCTGGCGGAGAGGATGGCGTCGGCGAGCTCGCGTTTCGACTTTTGCAGCTCCAGGATCTTCTCTTCCACCGTGTCGCGCGCGATCAGACGGTAGGCGAAGACCGGCCGAGTCTGACCGATGCGATGGGCACGATCGACGGCTTGGGCCTCGACGGCGGGATTCCACCACGGATCGAGGATGAAGACATAGTCGGCGGCGGTCAGGTTGAGGCCGAGGCCGCCGGCCTTGAGGCTGATCAGGAAGAGCTGGCAGTCGGGATCGGTCTGGAAACGGTCGATGCGTTTCTGACGCTGGCGGGTCTTACCATCCAGGTACTCATAGGTCGTACCGCGCTCATCCAGGTGGTGCTTGACGATCTCCAGCAGACGAACGAATTGCGAGAACACCAGGGCCTTGTGGCCGCTGCCGGTGATCTCGTCGAGCTGCTCCAGGAGGGTTTCCAGCTTGGCGCTGGATTGCCCGTTGCGGGTGGGATCCAGGAGTCCGGGGTGGCAAGCCGCCTGGCGCAAACGCAGCAGGGCTTCGAGTACGTGGATCTTCGATCGCCCCAATCCACTGCTCTCGATCCGCCGCCCGAGGGACGCGCGGTAGTGGTCGCGTAGCTCTTTGTAGAGCTTCCATTGCTTGGGCTCGAGCTCGCAGTAGAGGGTCTGCTCGGTCTTCTCGGGCAGATCCGACAGCACCTCCTGCTTGGTCCGCCGGAGAATGAAGGGCTTGAGCGCCCGGGTCAGGGCGTCGACGGCCGAGCCTTCGGGCTTGAAGCCGCGGGTCAGCTTCTTGAAGGCCGGCAGCCGGCCCAGCATGCCCGGGTTGAGGAACTCGAAGATCGACCACAGCTCGCCGAGGTGGTTCTCCACCGGAGTGCCGGTCAAGGCCAGCCGGTGCTCGGCGCGCAGCAGGCGGGCCGCCTTGGCCGCCTGCGATCCGGCGTTCTTGATCGCCTGGGCTTCGTCGAGGATTGCGTAATCGAGCTCGAGACTCTCGAGGCGCTGGATATCGCGTCGTACCAGGCCATAGGTGGTGACGACGACGTCGAGCTCGTCGAGCCGTTCGAGCAGCTTTTGACGCTGCGGGCCGCTATAGGCGGCGAGGCGCAAACGCGGGGTGAAGCGCGCCCCCTCTTCGAGCCAATTGTGCACCAGGCTGCGCGGCGCAACGATCAACGAGGGCCGGCGCTCCCCGGCCGGCTTCGAGCCCAGCCGACGGGCCTGCAGGAGAGCCAGGACCTGCACCGTCTTACCCAAGCCCATGTCGTCGGCCAGACAACCGCCGAGGCGCATGGTCTGGAGGAAGCGCAGCCAGCCGAGGCCGTCGCGTTGGTAGCCGCGCAGCTCGCCGTGGAATCCGCGCGGTTCTTTGGCCGGCTCGATGTGATCGAAGGAGGTGAGCTGTTCGCGGGTTTGGGCGAAACGCTGATCGAAATCGGCCCGCGGCTCGGCCGCCAGAAGGGCATCGAGGAGCGTCGCTTGGGACGGCAGGTAGCGCACCGCATCGCCCGTGTCGCCGTAGGCGAGCTTGGCCAGGGGATCGAAGCGCTCGCGCCAGGCTTTGGGTAGAAATCCTTGGCTGCCGTCATCCAGGCGAACCATGGTGTCGCCCCGTCGAACCGCCGCGAGTAACCGCGGCAGGGCGATGCTGGTGGTGTCGAATTCGACGTCGCCGCGCAACTCGAACCAGTCGATATGACTCGCCACTCGCAGACTGACCGCGCCGGCGCTGCGGACGCGCCGACCCTCGGCTTCCAGGGTCCAGCCGGCGGTGAGCAGCGGTTCGAGCGCCTCCTGTAGATTGTTGGGCGACAGCTGGACGTCGCAGTGGTCGCGCCGGTAAGCCGCCGGCCGCTTCATGCCGACTTCGCGCAGCAGCTCGAAGGCGGTGCTCTCTGCCGCGGCATCGCGCTGGATCATTCGCCGTCGGTCGGCGTCGAAAGCACTGGTCCCGGGGCGGCGTGCCAGGATCTGGAAGCCGTCGTAGTCGAATATGACGTCGCCCTCGAGCCTCTTCGAACCCGGCGCTGCGGCCGGCCGTAGAACCAGGCCGGGCTGCGGCTCTGGCGCCGCCTCGCTCCACTGCCACGCTTCGGGTAGGGTGAGCGGGGGGAGGCCGGGTAGGCTGGCGAGCTCTTCCAGCAGTGCGTCGAGCTCGGCGCGTGGCACCTCGATCTCTTTCTCGCGGCGCAGCAGAGAGATCCAGGGAAAGACCTCTTTCGCTTCGAGGCGGGCGATCTCCCGTTGCCAGACGACGACGCCATTGGCCAGCAGCAGCACGGGCTCGGCCAGCGGGCGCTCTTCCTCGCCACGATGCAGCCAGCCGCGGATGCGGATCGAGCCGACTTCTTCGTCGTGCAGCAGCTCGATGCGGAAACGCCAAGCGGGGCCGTCGTCCCAGGTCAGTAGATTGGCCGCCTTCGGGTCCCCCGAACCGCTCGCCATCCAGCCGAAGCGCTCAGTGCCGCAGAGTTGAGGCAAGACGGTGTCGTAAAACAAGGCAGGCACCGTGCCGCTGGTCCGACTGAAGCTCGAATAGTAGGAGTAGGGGTCCGCGTCGGGATTGCGGCTCGACGAAAACAGCTGCACCAGGTCGCGATCCACCGGATCCGAGAACGGGGTTTGCACCTCTCGATCGAGGTTCAGCTTGGTCAGTCGGCCGAGCTCGCCATTTTTCTTGGTCTTGCGTTGATACAAGTCGACCACCAGCTGGTCGTGCTCGAAGCAGCGACCGATGTTGAGGCGATACGACACCTGGCGGTAGTTCGGCCAACGTTGAGTGGGTTGTTGTCGGGCATCGCCCGAGGCCGCCCGGATCGAACCCAGCTGCCGTCGCCAGATCGGCTCCGGCGCGCGGCGATACGGTTGCAGGTGGTCCAGGACCCTTGCCGGATCGAAGCTCTCACCGTACAGAGCGTCGTACTCGGCCAGGGATCGAATCGCCTGGCCGGAGGCGCCGTCAACGAGGAACCCCTCGGGCGGAGCGGCTGCGAGCTCGACCAGCGTGTCGGACTTGCTCCGAGATGCCGGTTGTTGGTCGTCGTCCGTATGCGGCGGATCGAGGATCAGATCCAGCGGCCCTTTGCCGGGTACCGATTCGGCGAATTCGGACCGATCGAAGGCGATCATGCTGGCCCACACGTGTTTGCAGACGATCGAATCGGCGAACCGGGGGCACGAGCAAGACAGCCGCAGGAGGTTGATCGCGGCGACTCTCGACCAGTCGAGGTGCACCTGGTACGTGGCGCCCGACGAGCCCGTGACCGTGGCCGTAACGCCGCCCGATTGCGGCGTGTCGAGAGAGACTCGGCGCTGGTGGAAGTAGCGGACGCCCCGTTCGCGATCCTGCGGGTGGACCTGGGCGAGGCAGCGTTTCTGGAGCGACAATGTCTACCACCGGAACGCGGTGCGCCCGGCCTCCAGATCGAGTCGTGCGATGACTTGTCGCGCCATGTCGAGATCGAGGTAGGCGATCGCGACCCGATGCCCGCTGAGACTGGCACCGGCCGTGTCGACGGCGACGGTGGCCATGGCGTTGCGTCGATCAAAAGGGGTTTGGCGCAGCAAGAGGGTCTGGATCTTGCCGAAGGGTACGATGCTGACTCGGCGGATCCAGCAGCCACTGCGATAGAGCACCGCGGTCGGCGTCAGGGCGTAGCCGGTCCGGCGAGCATAGAGTCGGGAATGGCGGAAAGCCAAAGGCAGGCCGAAAACGGCGAGCACGAGACCCCAGGGCCCGGTCAGCCAGAGACCGATCGCCACGGCGACGAAGAGAAGAGCGAGCCAGCGTCTGAACAGCCGGCGCCAGGCGCGCGGCGAGATCGGCTGCCAGTCCAGGCGCTCGATCAGGCTCTCGGGCATCGCGCGACGCAACAAGGGTAAGGCACCCTGCCGCAAGACGACCGGTGCCAACCACTGGCGTTCCTGGACCGCGCCTTGACGGCCAGGGTCCGCCCCACCACCGCCCGCCGTGTCGACCTGGATCGAGGCCCGCCCGAACCAGCGGTGCAAGGGCGTCAGGTTCACTGTGGCCAGTTGGATCCTGTGGCGCGGGATGGTCGCCGTGACCTGGGTCAGCAAGCCGTATTGGGCCCGCAGGTCGTCGCCCAGGAGGTTGAGGCGAAAACCGTGGAACTTCAAGATCGCCCAGAGGATGGAGAAGATCCGCAGCAGGACGATGATGGCCAACAGGCCGAGCATCGCCAACCCAACGAGCCACAGGAGTGAAGGACCGGACGCGAGCTGCGAGGCGGAGACTTGCGGCGTGACGATGTCGCTCTGCAGCAAATCCGAAACCCACTCCGGGTTGTCGAAGTAACCGCTCTGGCCGGCCAGGCCAAGGGCCGCGGCGACCACCACCATGCCTTTGTTGGAGATGGCGCCGAAAATCGCCAGCTCCTTCACTGGCAGCTTGAGCAACAGGCCGGCGTCGTCGTCCGCCGTATCGTCAGCGGCGGCCGCAGCTTTTTCGATGCGCTCGCGGAAGACGTGATCGCGCATGGCTTCCACCGTCTTCAGGGGCAGTACGCTAATCACCGCTTCGGGCTTGCCGCCGGAGGCGGTTTCGAGTCGAACGACGGCAACCTTGAACAGCCGGTGGAAGAGGTTCTGGATCCGATCGATGTTCTGGATGCGGGCATAGGGAATATGGCGCTCGTTGCGCCGCAAGATGCCTTCGCGGATCACCATCTCGTCCGGCCCGAGCCAGAATCTGAAGCTGATGTAGCGCAGGATCGACGTCGCGATCGCAGGCAGCAGGAAGAGCATGATCAGCAGGGGGCTCTTGATGCTTGAAAACAGCATCAGGGCGATCACCGCCCAGGCCGCCGTGCCGATACCGAAGACCAGTGAGAGCGGATGCAGGCGCTCTCCCGGCGACGTCGCAGACAGCTTCTCAGACGGCATCGTCGAGCCCGCCGTCGATCAGGTAGTCGCGAATCGCTAGCGCCGTTGCGTGACTCAGGCCGCTGAGGCCCACGGCGGCGTTCTGGGTCCCGGCGGTGTGTAGCACGAGGGTGCCGAGATCGAAGCGGCGTTGCAGTGGTCCCTGGGATACGTCGGTATGCTGCACGCGCGATTTGGGGACCGAGATCTCGTAACGCCAAAGCACGCCGCGACGGATCCATAGCCCTCTTTCCCCGACGCGATAGGAGGCGTAGCGATAGCGCAGCCCTGGCCAATATAGGCACCAGGCGCTGAAGACCAGGTAAGCCATAGCCCCAACTCCGAGGGTCAGCAGCGTGCCCGGGCTGGCGACGTTGAGGAAGAGCAGCACCAGGGCGAGGATCGCCAGCGGCGCGCCGAGGATCAGCAGCCAGATCGCGGCAGTGAGCCGTGCCACCGTGACCGATCGGGGATCCAGCTTCTTGTCCTGGTCATCGGCGATCGTCGTAATCGCCGGTTCGGGTGCCGCTGCTGCCACTGCTACTCCCGCTCGAGGATCTTCCGCCATGCCTCCCTCCTGCAGGCGACCACTTTATACGTTCCCGGCTCGGCATGGAATCGAGCAGCCGACCCGCTATTTCACCGGGCTGGCTTCTGCCCCTCTGAGTGAGCCGCGAACGCCAGCTTGAAGAGCTTGCGCACCGCGTCTTTGAACTGCGGAAGGTCCTTGGTGCTGTAAGTGAAGAGCTCGATGGCCACGCCATCCATGACGCTGAGCATGATTTCCAGCGTGACACGAAAGAAGTCCGGATCTCGCGTCAGCTCGGGGAAGAATTGGCTGAGCCTGGCGTCGTTTCTCGGATCGAGATCGGCTTCGTAGGTATCGAGCAGCGGCTTGACGCGCTCGAGCAGCTCCGGATCG
>JBCCGX010000008.1:0-29183 GCA_039029035.1 Acidobacteriota bacterium
ACCTCGCTGCCGATGGCCAACTTCCGCGTCGTGACGCCGGGTTACTTCGAAGCCTTGGCGGTGGCGGTTCCCGAGGGTCGGGCCTTCGAGCCGTGGGATCGTGCGGATTCGCAGCCGGTCGGCCTGATCAATCAGACTTTGGCTGAGCAGCTGTGGCCGGGCGAAGAGGCCCTCGGCAAGCGGATTGATCTCTTCGGCGACGAAGGCCATCGCTTCACCGTCGTCGGCGTCGTGGGCGACGTGCGCCAGCACGACTTGGCCGAACCGGCCAGCCCCGAGATCTACTGGCCGTTGTCGCAGTCGAGCGAGTTCGGTGTTCGCTCGCTGGCGATTCTCTTGCGGACCCAGGGCCCGCCGTTAGAGCTCGCGGCCGCCGCCCGGCAAACGCTCCGTTCGCTCGATCCCTACGTGCCGATCACCGAGGTCACCAGTCTGCCGCAAGTGCTCGACGCGCAGGTCGCCGAGCCGCGATTGATCGCCATGACGATGTCGAGCTTCGCTCTGCTCGCTCTCGTACTGGGCATGACAGGGGTTTTTGGCGTCGTGTCGTGTGCGGTGGCCGGGAGGGTGCGTGAGATCGGCATCCGTATGGCCCTCGGTGCGGCGCGTGATGCGGTGGTGCGTGAAGTTCTGGCGGGCGGCTTGCGACTGGTCGTGGCTGGCCTGGCCATCGGTCTGGCTGTGGCAGCGGCCATCGCCCGGACCCTGCAGCGCTACCTATTCGCCGTCGAACCCGGCAGCTTGCCGATCCATGGCGCCACCGTGCTGGCGATCCTGCTGGCGGCACTGCTCGCTCTTTGGCTACCAGCGCGGCGCGCCAGCAGCGTCGATCCAACGATCGCACTACGCCACGAGTGAGCTTCAACCGGCCTTCAAATGGCGGTCGAACCAGCCGATGATCTGGCCGAACGCTTCTTGCCGATGAGCGGTGAGGCCGTGGTCGCCACCTTCGTAGATGACCAACCGATACGGCAGCCGGTGCTCTTCCATCCGCATCGCCAGGGTGAGGATGTCGGGCGTCTTCACCTTCTTGTCTGCCGCGCCATGGACGATCAGCACCGGCACATTTTTCGGTAGCCGACCCACCCAGTACAGCACCGACCGTGCTGCCATCACCCCCTGGGGATCGTCGTGGTAGCCGGGGATGAACTCGGACCAGTACTCGCCCATGTGAGGTTCTTCCGCGATGATCCGTGGGTAGTTGACCGCCGGTCCACCCACCGCTGCGGCCTTGATCCGTCGGCTTTCGGTCAAGCAGCGGAAGGTAGTGGCACCGCCACGGCTCCAGCCGAACATGCCGATGCGCTCCGCATCGACATCCGGCCGGGCGGCCAACAGGTCGACGAGGGAGAGGACGTCCTGCAGGTCGCTCCCCATGTACTCCTCGTGGCCCTCGCGGCCGCCTCCGTTGCCGCGATACTGGCTGGCGACGACGACGTAGCCGGCGCGAGCCAGGATTGCCAGCTCGCCCAATTGAACCGAAGCGACGCGATGGGTCAGCGAGCCGTATTCCAGGCTACCGCCGCGGTTGTAGATGATCGCCGGGAATCGCCCCGCGGCGCGCGGCTTGAGCAGGAAGCCCTTGACCCGCAAACCGTCGCTCCAATAGGTCAGGCCGAAGAGCTCGATCTCGTCGAGAGCTCCGTAGCGTTCCGGTGACAGGGCAGGTGCCGCCCGGCCCTCGCTGGCACGAACGTACTCGACCAGTTCGACGAAGTCGGCGATAGGCTCGAGTGAGACCACCTCGCCGTTCGCCTGCGCTGTCACTTCGCCCGCCAGCAGGGCGAGGCAAACGACCCACAGCTGCAAGGTGGATCGTACGACCTGACGAAGGTTCGATTGACGTGGCATGGCGCGCCCTCCTGGTTTGCGGGACAAACCGTCCCTTCGCAGAGGACTACGTAGAGCGTGCCGGAAACACGTCATGCGAGTCGATTCCGGCGGATTTCCGGATCCGGTCGCGCGGGACCGGAACGTCCAGGCCTGTTCGGCCCGGCTCTCAGCCTTCGTCCGCCGTCTGTAGGAAGGGACTCTTCTGGCCCCGCAGCGAGTCGAGGAAGCGGATGGCGAGGAAGCCGGCGACGCAGAGCCCGAGGGCGATCCAAGGCATGGCGGTGGCGAAGTCCGGCAGGATGTTGCGCTCGAGGATCGGCACCACCTCACCGTGACGATCAACCCTCGTCTCGAGGGTTTCCTTGAACGGCCAGATCTTGCGCAAGGAGCCGATCATGAAGCCGACCAGGAGGGTGATGGTGATCTGGTGGTAGTTCTGTAGCAGCCAGCTGAGCACCCGCGCAAAGCTGGTGATGCCGAAGACGATGCCGAAGACGAAGGGTAGTAGGGTGATGACGTCCAACGACTTGACTGCGTTCAGCACATAGGCGTACTGGCCGAGGATGAGGAGGATGAACGAGCCCGAGATGCCAGGCAGGATCATCGCCATGATGGCAACCGAGGCGCTCAGGAAGATGATCCATGGATCATGCGGTGCCTGCAGCGGCACCAGACCGACGATCCAATAGGCCAAGAAGGTGCCGGCAAGGAGAGCAGCGACGGCACCCGGCGACCATTGGATGTGGACACCGATGGCGACGATGCTCGCCAGCACCAGACCGAAGAAGAAGGCATAGAGATAGATCGGCTGGTTCTCGAGCAACCAGCTGATCAGGCCGGCTAGCGTCACGATGGCGGAAAGGACGCCAGCGCCGAGCGCGACCAAAAAACGCCATGGAACGCGCTCGAAGACTTCCTTGAGACGAAAGCGGAGCAACAGCTTCACGACCTCCAGATCGAACGACTTGATGGCGTCGATCAGCTCTTGGTAGACGCCCATGATGAAAGCCATCGTGCCGCCCGACACGCCCGGAACGACGTCGGCGGCGCCCATGGTCAGTCCGGTGACGAAGAGATAGAGGTAGTCTTTGGCGGTGCGTTGCTGGGTCATGGTACTCCTGGCTCGGGTGGTGGGCTTGAGGCCGGCGGCGTGATGATAGCGGTTGGCTAACCCTTTCGCCGCTCCCGAGGATCGATTCATTCGACGAAGCAAGACATCGTTTAGGCAGCCGACGGCCAGCGTGGTGTTCGCTGCCTGGCCGGTCGCAGGTGATCCGTCGCTCGATCCCTGATACAACGGCGCCGGCCGCATTGGACAAGCTCCCCAGAGAAGGCATCGATCGATCAGGTCACTGACAGTTTCCAATGAGCTACATCGGACAAAAGATCCGCCATTTTCGCGTCGTCGACCGCCTGGCCAAGGGTGGCATGGGCGATGTCTATACTGCCTACGACGAGCGGTTACAGCGCAAAGTCGCGCTCAAGGCTCTGCGCCAAGAGCATCGGCCCAACGCCGAAGTCAAGGCGCGATTGCTGCGCGAAGGCAGGATTCTGTCGCAGCTCGAGCACCCCAACATCTGCCGTATCTACGATCTTCTGGAAGAAGACGACACCGACGTCTTGGTTCTCGAGCTGATCGAGGGCAAGAACCTGAAGAAGGCGCTCCGCCAAGGGAGTCTCGACGATGCCCAGAAGATGAAGGTCGCCATCCAGGTCACTGAGGCGCTGGCTGCGGCCCATGGGCAGAGCGTCATCCACCGCGATCTCAAGCCCGACAATGTCATGCTGACGACCGCCGGCGAGGTCAAAGTGCTCGACTTCGGTCTCTCCCGCACGGCGGAAGAAGACACCACGGTGACAGTCGGTGATCCGCGGGATCTGCAGGATCTGGACGACGCCGAGCTGCGGGCAAAGGAAGAACGCTTCCGGCGCCTCAAAACGCAGCTCGGCAGCATCATGGGCACGGTGGCGTACATGAGCCCGGAGCAAGCTCAGGGCGAGCCGGCGACCGCCGCGAGCGACATGTACTCCCTCGGGCTGCTGTTGCACGAGTTGTTCTCCGGCCAGTCGCCCTACGAGCCGAACCAGAAGCTCACCATGATGTTGATCAAGGTGTCCCAGGCCGACACGCTGCCGGTGGCCGGCGTGGATCCCGACCTGGCGGCCTTGATCGAGCGCATGAAATCCCTCGCGCCGGCCGCTCGACCCTCGGCGATCGATGTTCGTGACCGGTTGCTGCGCATCCGCGACAAACCCCGCCGTCGGCGGCTGCGCCTCCTCCAGGTCGCGGCGATGGCTTTTCTCGTCGTCATTGCCGCGGTGCTCGGCCTGCAGGCCCATCGCATCGCGCGCGAAGCGGAGCGCGCCAACCGCGAAGCCGCGCGGGCCAGCCAAGAGGCCGAGGCGTCGCGGCAGGTGTCGCAGTTCTTGATCGACCTGTTCGAGCTCTCGGACCCGGGCAAGGCGCGCGGCAATTCGATCACGGCACGTGAGATCCTCGACGACGGGGCCCAGCGGATCACCACCGAGCTGGCTGGCCAGCCGGGTATCCAGGCCCGTCTGATGGACACGATCGGCACGGTCTATGGCAATCTGGGCCTCTTCGACCAGGCCTTGCCGCTCCTGCGCCAGGCGCTCGACCGCCGTTTCGATCTCTACGGCAACGAGCACGCCGAAACAGCAGAGAGTCAAACCCACTTGGCCTACTTCTACTGGCGGCAGGGGCGGTTCGACGAGGCGATCCCGCTCTATGAGAGCTCGATCGACACCCAGGAGAAAGCCCTCGGCGGCCAGCATCCCGACCTGGCGAAGAGTCTCAACGGTCTGGCGATCCTCTACTGGAACCAGGGCAAGTACGAGGCCGCGGAAAACCTTTACCTGCGGTCGCTGGCGATCCGCGAAGAAGTGCATGGCGAAGAACATCCCGACGTCGCCGCCAGCCTCGACAACCTGGCGATTCTCTACAAGGATCAGCAGCGTCCCGACCGAGCCGAGCCGTTGTTCCTACGCTCCTTGCGGGTGCGTGAGAAGCTCCTCGGGGAAGACCACCCGCAGCTAGCCTCCAGCCTCAACAATCTCGGTGGCCTCTACCTGGCGCAGAAGCGTTTCAGTGAGGCCAAGCCGCTTTATGAGCGAGCCGTGGCGATCTGGGAGGTCGCCATGGGGCCGGAGCACCCCGCGGTCGGGGTCGGCCTGGTCAATCTTGCCACCATCCATGACGAGCTGGGTGACCGGGACACGGCACGCGAGCTCTATGACCGCTGTCTGGCAATCTTCGAGGGTGCCCTCGATCCGGAGCATCCCTATGTCGCCTTCGGGCTGGCCGGGCGCGGTACCGTCCTGCTCAAGGAAGGCCGCTTCGCCGAGGCCAAGGCGCCTCTGCAGCGTGCCCTGGCAATCCAAGAGAAGCGATTGGGGGTCGAACATGTGCAAGTCGGCTATCGGCTCAAGGAGCTAGCGCGGGTCTTTCAAGGCCTGGGGGATACGGCGCGGGCGGAAGCTCACCTCGAGCGAGCCCAGCGGATCCTCAGCCAGGCTCTCGGACCGGATCACCCAGACGTTGTCGAGGAGATCTGACTCGAGGTCAGCGTCAGGGATCGGACGAGCAAAGACGCGGGTTGATCGGGTCCCGCCGCGCGCTACCGGAGAGCGCAGGGCGGGACCCGAGAATCGTTGGGCCGGTTCAGAGGGCCTGGGCCTTGGCTTTGAAGAAAGCCAGGGCCTTGTGGTTGACCGCCTTGGCGACTTGCTTCCATTCCAGGCCGGAAGCTTCGAGCTCGGCGCGGCACTCGCGCTTGACGTCCCGGCCGAGCCACTGGAGATATGGACCCGTGGACCGCATCTCCACGGCCAGGCCCATTTCAGCCAGGTACTCGAGGCCCTGCTCCAGGCGCCCCTCCGTCACGGCGAGATCGACGAAGCCGTCGATGCTGGCCGCCACCGCCGGATCGATAGCCACCTTCGGGCCCTTGACCTTCTTGTGCGCTTCGCCCTTGGCCTTCCAGTACAGCCACGACCTGCCCCAATGTTCGCCGGTCGGCGTGAAGACGACGCCCTCACCGATACCCTCGATACCGAAACGTCGGCCCCAAGGGCACGCCCGCTCGACCTCGTCGACGATCCTGTTGGCCTTCTCGATACCCGCCTCGATGCTCTGGCGAGACGAGAAGTCGATCGTCAACTGCCAGGTTTCGATATCGAGTACCGAGTAGAGGCCGATGTCGGCGTAGGTTTCGCCCAGAGCCGGCAGGGCGTCGAGATAGGTCTTTTCAGCCTCGCCATGGGAGTTCGCTTCACCGCGAGTTGCGGCGCCGAAGAGGACCCATTGACGTGCCGACAGTCTGGACGTCGCGACACCTTTCTGGATGCCCGAACCGATCAGCTCGCCGAACAAGACGAGAGGTGTGTCCACGTCCAGCTCTGCGGTCTGTCGAACCTGCTGCTCGATGTCGCGGATCGCGTGGCGGACCTCTTCTCGAGCAACCCAGGCAGCGAAACCGTAGTTGTCTTCTTCGATCGACAAAGGACGGTTGCGCGACTGTGGAACCAAGGCATCGGTGGTGCACAAGACGCCACTGTTCGAGCCATGGAGCTTGATCGTTCCGCGAAATGTGACCGGTGTGCCGAGCCTATACGTAGGAATCTCGGGGTGGTCGGCCATTTTCTCGAGAGTACGGATGATGTAGTGAAAACCTTCAATGTGGGTGAATTTGATCATTGCTCGTACCTCCTGGTGAAAGCCAGAGCCGAAACCGGCTGTAGCCCAAGGTCAAAGTGGTCGATTTAAAGGTTGCTAAACGCAAAAGCGCCCACCTCGGTCAAGGTGGGCGCTCGAGCTCGACGAAAGATGGATGATCAGTATTTCATCGGGATCTGAGCCCACCGGTGCCGGATTTCTGGATAGCGGTGGAGATACAGGTTCCTGCAGGGTTTGCAGAATCGTTCAGATATCCGGGTCCGGCCGTCCACAATGTTGCCGCTTCGCTATGGGGAGCAAAGCAGGCCAGGGTCGGCTGGGCGCGATCGATGGAAAGTTGAAGTTGCATGGCTGAAATCCGAGTGAATGGCAATTATCCACACTACGCCTCAGGAGTCAAGCATTAAATTGCTTGCTCTTCGCGAGGCTATCTCGGTGACGCATGGGCAGAGAGACTGCTGTGCTGAGGCTCAGAGGCTCAGCCGTGGCAGCAAGGCGTTGATTGCCTTGGAGCTCGACAGGACGTAGAAGTGGACCGAGGGTACGTTCTTGTCGAGCAGCTCCTGGGTTTGCCGCACGGCCCATTCGACGCCCACTTCCAGGACGTGCTTGGGCTTGGCGGCTTCGATCTCTTCGGACAGATCGGCCGGAATCTCACAATGGAAGGTGCGCGGCACGGATTGCAGCTGCCGCTTGGCGGTGATGATCTTCAGCCCCGGAATGATCGGTACCTCGATACCCTGTTTGCGACACTCGTCAACGAAGTTGAAGTAGTGGCGGTTGTCGAAATACATCTGAGTCACGATGTAGTCGGCGCCGGCCTCGACCTTCTTCTTGACCCAGCGGATATCGGCGGTCAGGTTGGGCGATTCGAAATGCTTCTCGGGGTAGCCCGCCGCGCCGATACAGAAGTCGGATCGGTCGGCATCGAGCAGATCCTCGAGATACCGTCCGCGGTTCATGTCGTTAACTTGTTGGACCAGGTCGACGGCGTATTCGTTCGCGGTGCGCCCATGGTCGAGGGGCTTCTGGCGCCCGCCGTCACCACGGATCGCCAAGATATTCTCGATCCCGAGGTACCGCAGCTCGATCAGAAAGTCTTCGGTTTCCTGGCGGGTGAAGCCTTTGCACAGCACGTGGGGTACCGCGTCGATGTCGTATTTGTTCTGGATCAGAGCGCAGACGCCGAGGGTGCCCGGGCGTTTGCGCTTGATCTTGCGCTCGATACCGCGTGGAGTCTCGTCGTAGACCACCTCCGCCGCGTGGCTGGTGATGTCGATGAAGGGCGGCTTGTGCTGCACCAGATCCTCGATCAGAGCGAGGAGGCCCTTGATGTCGCCGCCACGCAAAGGGGGAATGATCTCGAAGCTGATCAGAGGCCTTTGGGCCTCGGCGAGGTGTTCGGTGACTTTCATTCGGTGACTCTCATTCAGGTAGCTTTCGCGACGGGCTCTTGGATCGCATCGCCGCGGGCCGAGAGACCCAAGCTCCGCAGGCCAGCGCGCCGAGGATGTCGGCGATCCAGTCGCCGAGATCTCCACTACGGTCAGGTAGGCTGAGCTGCGCCCACTCGGTCAGTGCGCCGAGTAGGATCGCGGCGCCGATCGCGGTGGGTAGCGGCGGCCAAGGAGACTCGAGAAGGCGCAGCGAGCGGTACAAGAACAGGGCCTCGAAGAAGAAAAGGAAGCTATGGATCAGTTTGTCGGTGCCTTCCGGTAGCGTCCACGGAAACAACCCTGTATCCGGTTGTAGCCCGTCTCCTGGCATGAACAAGGCCAGGCCAACGAAGACGGTCCAGATCAGGGTGGTTCCGTGCGCTCGCCAGGAGCCATCGCGCGTTGGTGTCAGGGGCAGGCCGAGCATGGCTAGGATACTATATCCAGGCTACGGATCGCCGAGCGCAGGCCTCGACGTGGTGGACCCAAGAGATATCAAGCATGAGTGGCGAGGCGTCAGACTCCCAACCGTCCAACCAGCCGGCAGACAGCGGGTCGGTCACCCCGGGCAGCGGCCGCTTTCTGCGGCCGGTGCTGGTCGGTTTGTCGGTCGTCCTGGCGGTCTTTTCGATGTCGACGTTGGCGGATTGGCGCGCCAACCAGGCGGAGCTACGGGCGATTCTGAGCGACAGCCAGAATCCCGAAGATGCGATCCGGGGAGTCGGATTCGAGCGTACGCCGCATCACGCCAAGCTGATTGCCGCTCGTAGCTTGGTCTACGGAGCGATGCACCCCGGTGACGAGGTGGTGTCGGCGGAGGAGGTTAGCGCTCGTCTAGGACAGGCGCGACGCCTGGCGTTGGAAGTCTTGAAGGAGCAGCCCAACAGTTGGCCGGCGGCGATGTTTCTCGGCGCGGCGACGTACCTCGACCGGTCGCTACGTTCCGATCGACGCCTCTATACCGAAGCGGCTGATTGGGAAAAGCCGCTGCTCAAAGCGTTGGGCGAGGCCGAAGGCAAGCTCGAGCCTCGGCGTTTCCTTCTCGGGGCCTATCTCGAGACCTGGCCGGCCCTGTCGGCAGAAAAAAAGGCCTTTGTCACCGAGTTGATCGAAGCAGCCTTTCGCGAGGATCCGATCGCCTTCACCCTCTTGTCGCCTGTTTGGCTCGATGTCGCTGGCGAGCAAGCCTTGGACGTCATGCCGGATCGACCGGAGGTGTGGCAGGTCCTCGAGCGAAAGCATGCTGCAGCCGGAGATTGGTCCGCCTTCCAAACGGCGCGCGAGCACTACCTAAAGGCCCTGGAAAGCCAGCTCACGGCGGACTTGAACGACGCCGAGAAGCGTTTGCGTCTGGGCGACGCGGGCAACGCTCGGACGATTTGCCTCAATACCATCGTCGCCGCACCGCGAGACGGGCGTTTCGCCCCGATCGCGACCCGCGCGCTCGAAACCTACCCACCCGGCATTCATGGTTTTCGGTCGACGGAGACCCTCAGCGAGTGGCTCGATTGGGCTCTCGAGCTGGAGACGATCGCGGTCAGGCCTTTCACCGCCAAGGCCTTGGGCCGCTTGACCGATGCGATTGGCGAGATCGAGCCGGCGACGGGAGCACTGGCAGCCTTGCTGGCCGAAGACGAGTATCGGACCAAGCGCTACGAGCGGTTGGCGAAATCGAAGCGCGACAAGACCTGGGCGCCTTTCCTCATCGCCAAGGCCCAGCGTCTGGTGGCGCGGGGTGACGCCCTGGCCGCCCAGCGGACCCTCGACGAAGTCCATCGCGAGTATCGCGACAGCATTCCCTACTGGCTGGTGCGTGAGCGGATCGCCCGTGGTGAGGCTGACTTGTCTGCGATCGCGACCGCCGAGCAGCGCCTCGCGACGCTGCGCCAATCGCAATGGCGCGCCGACCAATGGCGCTGGCGGGGGCCTCGCGTGACCCTGATGCTCTACCCGGAGGTGTCAGGAAAGACCACGGCGACGCTCGAGATCGAGATCAACAAAGCCCCGCCCGGTGGAGCGGTTGTCGGGATCTATTGGGACGGCACGTTGGTCGGCATGTGGGCGGTGGTCGAAGAGGCGGTGATCAGCGCCGTGGTGGAAGCCGAGCCCCGACCGCACCTGTTGGAGACTCGGGCCTTGGCCGGTGGCGAGGTTTTCCCCGGTCGTGTTTCGCTCGATCGTTCGAGGCGGCGTCCTCAAGGCTGAGCCGCGCGCAGGTATTACTCCGTTTCCGCCAGCTCGGCAGCAGGAGTCTTGGCCGCCGGGGCGGGGCGTCGTGAGGGCAGGATTCGCGTGCCGCAGGCGAGACCGCAGATGATCGCCAGGGTGAAGGCGTTGGCCGGTAGGGTCAATCCGAAGTCGAAACAAGAGTGGATCAGCACACCGACGACGGCACCCAGGGCACCGAGGCCGGCGGCGCGATCGGCCGAGCGGCGGCCGCGCTGGAAGACCTTCCACAGTCGCCAGTAGAGAGCCCAGAGACCGTACGCCATCAGCGGTAGACCCACCAAACCGGTGGTCACGAGCAGTTCCAAGATGTCGTTGTGGGCATGGAGCCAGGTCTGTTGCAGGCTCACTGGCTGAACCAATGGGAAGGCTTGGCGGAAGGTACCGAGGCCGGTACCCGACCAAGGGAAGAGCAGCCAGAGATCCAAGCTGGCCTGGTAGACATCGAAGCGGGAGCTCAACGCGATCTCGTAGGCCGAGGTTTCCATCCAACGACCGAGGCCTTTCTGCAGGCCGAAGAGCGCGATCCCGACGAGGCCGAGGACCAACGCGCCGCTGGACAGCAGCCCGACTTGCCAGCGACGGTAATGGACGGCGAGCATCAGAGTTTGGAAAAGGACCGCCAACACCATGGCGAGAAGGCCGGCGCGCGAACCGGTGAAGGCCAGGCCGACGAAGAGCATCAGAAAGATCAAGCTCGGTTGTACGGCGTGCAGGAGTCGGCGCTCGATCGTGCCGCTACGGCCGACCCGTCGCACCGACCACCACAGCCAGGCGAAGCACAGAGCGTTCGAGATGATCAGCAGCAGGGCCAGGTGATCCGGATTGACGAAGGTTCCGCGGAGGCGAGAAGGATCTCCACCGACCTCGACGCCCCAGATCGTGCCGCTCTGGGTGAACCAATTGTCGGAACCGTAGACGATCTCGAAGACCGCAACCGCCAGGACGCCGAACGCCAGCAGGTGGCGCAGGCGACGCTCACGCCCGACCAGGCCGGCGGCAGTCAGACAGGCGGCGAGGGCCAGCCAGTGCAACCCGACCTCGCGTGAGACCGACGGCGACAGCGATAGGGGAATCCAGTCGATGGCGGCGCCGGTCAGCTCCGCGGTTTCGGTCCAGGCCGCTGCCAGGCGCGGAGCGATGAGCTCGACCAGAAAACGTGGGTAGGCCAGCGATTGGAGGATGCCGAAAGTGCCGACTGCGGCGACCGCAAGAGCCGGAATCTTGACGTCGGCAAGCTCGGTCAAGGTCTTGCGGCCCCCGGCGACCGCGGCCAAGGCCATGCAGGCGCCGATCTGAAGAGCGATGCGCTCGCGCGGCAGCACGCTGCCGAAGTAGAGCGGGCCGCAGCAGGCGATCAGCAGCAGAATCAGCGTCGCGACATTCGATCCCGCGTCGAATTGGCGTATGATTCCGAGGCGATTCTTCATGATTGAGAAACTCGACCATCGAGCCTCTGACCGAGCGCCTGGCAGCAACACCTAGGGTGGCTCGAGCCTCGACAACAGGGAGACTGCATGCAAACGGGAAATCGGGCTTTCGAGATCTTGCGCCTCGCCGCCATCTTGGGGATCGCTGTGATCAGTGCTTCGCCGAGCGACGCGCAGTACACGTCTCCTGGAATCGCCGAGACAACG
This sequence comes from Acidobacteriota bacterium, assembly GCA_039029035.1. Classification (GTDB taxonomy): domain Bacteria; phylum Acidobacteriota; class Thermoanaerobaculia; order Multivoradales; family J023; genus JAAELT01. The sequence continues at coordinate 11,829 of JBCCGX010000008.1, forward strand.
GAAGCAATACCCGAGAAGGAAAGTTTCGACAACAGTATCAACAACGCGCGGTGGAACGCAGGACCGATTCGTCTGAGCCCATGGATCGGCTTGCGCGATGTCTCCTTCGTCTCGACCCAGAGCCAAGCCAGTACCGAGACCGAGGAAGATTTTACCTTGACGGTCGGAGGCGGTCTGCGCGCCTACTTGCCGACGGGCAAATTCATCTGGGCGGCCCAGGCCCTACCGGAGTATGTCTGGTGGGACGAGGATGAAGCCAAGCGTGGGCTCAACGGCCGCTTCGGCCTCGGCCTGTTCGGCTACTTCAATCGACTGCAATTGGAAGTCTCCCAGCGCCGTGAAGAAGTGCAAAACTACTTTTCGGCCGAAGTCCAGGAGCTGACCACAAACCGGGTCGACACGTCGCGCTTTGCCGTCGAGGTCGAGGTCGCGCGGCGTCTCGAGGTTTTCGGTAACGCCAGCCTGCGCAGCTTCACCAATGAAGAGGATGATCGACTCCTTTTCTCCCAGCTCGATCGGGACGAAGAGGTGTTCACCGTCGGCCTGCGCTATACTACGCCGAAGGGACTGTCCATTGGGCTGGGCCTCGAGGATTCGACGACCGAGCTAGAAGACGGCGGGCGCAATCTTTCCAATTCGGGAACGTCCGAGCTGGTCGAGGTCGTCTATAGCGGCGGCCAGTTCTCTCTCCGGCTGGCCCTCGCCTTTCGCGATCTGGAAGCCGATGACGGATCCGACTTCGGTGTCTTCGACGACACGACCGGGCGTCTCGAAGCCCTATGGAATCCGTCGTCTCGCACGTCGCTTTTGACCTATGCGCGCCGCTCGCAGGTGCTCTCCGTCGATTTGCAGAATGCCTTCGTTCTGGCTGAGCGGCAAGGCGTCCGTTTCGAATATTCGCGTGACAGCTCCCGCATCGGTGTCTATGCCGAGGTTGGCGAAGACGAGTTCGATCGTATCAATGCGAGCGCGGGAGGGCGGATCGACGACACGACCGCCCTGGGCGCCGAATTGCAGTTCGAGGTCAACGACCTGTTCCGCGTCTCGTTGAACGCCCTCTACACCGACTACGATTCCAACCTCGACAGCTTCGATCGAGACATCACCAGCTTCGGCTTCGCCATTCAGCTCGGATCGTTGGCCGATCGGCTCAGTCTGGGTCGCTCTGGCGGCGACTGGTAGGGGCGGCGACGATCCCGTGGCGCCCCGCGGGGTGCAGGCGCCCCGCCGCGGGCTGCTGGTCCAATCGAGCCTGCAGACGTAGGATCGGCCGGCCCTCGACGATGTATTTGGCCTCGTAATTGGTGCGGGCGCCGTCAGGCCAGGGCTCGGGATGCGGCGTGACCGTCAGGCCCGGATAGGTTTGCAGGATTTCCGACACCCGTTCGCCGTAGTCGAGGAAATCGGTGGCGAAAAATAGCTCGCCATCGGGGCGCAGGAGGCCGAGAACCAGATCGAGGGTCTCGGGATCGAAGAGCCGCCGGCGATGATGCCGTGCCTTCGGCCACGGATCGGGAAAGTAGACATGCAAGGCCGCAGCGAAGGCCGTCGGTAGAACCGTCGCGAGCAGGTAAAGAGCTTCGCCTCGGACCAGCAGCAGGTTGCGCACGCCGTGCCGAGCGGCCCGCCGCTGCAACATGCGAAAGTACTTCGAGACCACCTCGATTCCGAGAAATCGGCGCTCCGGATGGGCGATGGCGCTCTCGAGCAGATAGCGCCCTTTGCCGAAGCCGATCTCTGCATGCCAGTCGCCGTCGCCAGGTAGCAGGGTGTCGAGCGACAGGGGCTGGGGCAGGTCGTTCAGGGTCCGCTCGAACCCTGGGGCGGAAAACTTCGCTGCGAGTCGCATCGTCAGGTGCCGTCGGCCAGTTCAGAGTTGCGCGTCAGAGGAGCTCGGCTCTTTGCCTCTTGAGCAGCTCGACCACCAGCTGTTTGACGTCTTGCGAGCGCTCCTTGGGGATGACTAGAACCGAGTCTCCGGTGCGCACGACGGCCAGGCCCTCGACCCCCAGGACTGCTACCGTGCCACGATCGGCATAGAGCAGGTTGTCCCGTGCATCCAAGGCCAGCGTGTCGCCTTGGCTCTGATTGCCATCCGCGTCGTTGGGCAGGATCTCAGCCAGCGCTTCCCACGAGCCCAGGTCGCTCCAGCCGCAGTCGAGCGGCAGGGTTGCGATCGAGTCCAGACGCTCCATGACGGCGTAGTCGATCGAGATCTCGTTCAACGTGGCATAGATCTCGGCTGTGCGCTCGGGCGACTCGGCGATGGTCTCCAGGCCACGCACCATGTCGGGCTCGAAGCGTGCCAGCTGGTGCAGTAGCGTGGTGCCACGGAACAGGAAGATGCCTGCGTTCCATAGATGATTGCCGCCGGCGTAGTAGCGTTGCGCCGTCGGCGCGTCGGGCTTCTCGGTGAAGCGCACTACTTGGCGTAGGTCGGTGGCTTCGTCGAGTGATTCGCCGAGCTCGAGGTAACCGTAGCCGGTCTCCGCCCAGCGCGGTGTCACCCCCAGGGCCAGCACGCGATCGGCACGTTCGACCACCGCACTGGCCGCGGCGAGGGTCTGGCGAAAGCCAGCGGCATCGGCGAAGCGATGGTCGGCGGGTAGCACCGCGATGGTGTCTCGGCGAACGGCGGCCGGCATCGAGCGGATCGACCAGCCGATAGCCGGGGCCGTGTTGCGGCCCTCGGGCTCAGCGAGAATCTGTGCTGGCGGAACGTCGGGTAGCTCGGCGCGGATCGACTCGGCCAGAGCTTCGGTCGTACAGACCCAGACCCCTGCCGGCTCGATGGTCGGACGGAGGCGATCGACCGTTTGCCGCAGCAGACTGTGATCCCCTTCGAGGGGGAGGAGTTGTTTGGGGCGGTTGCGGCGGCTGAGCGGCCAGAATCGGGTGCCGGTGCCGCCCGCTAAAATCAGCGCTTGCAAGTTGGTCTCCGATGGGCAGTCCCGAGCGAAGAGGAACTTCGTTGGGGGATTGAGCGAAGAGGAACTTCGCCGGGGTTGAGCGAAGAGGAGCTTCGCAGGGGGTTGAGCGAAGAGGAGCTTCGCAGGGGGTTGAGCGAAGAGGAGCTTCGCCGGGGTCAGCGGAGTATAACCAAGCCCAGGGGGGATCGAGCTACGGTATGAACAGGCCGTAACATGGTCCGACCGTGCGGGATTCGAGGGTGAACTGTAACCCGCCTCGCGCCCGTATCATCCAATGTCTGCGCCCGACACTCGATCGACTTCGATAGCTCATCCGGTGGAGAACAATCCATGGCTCATTTCCACATTGCACCGTCTTGGCAGTTGCCCGAGACGGAGGCCACCCCACAAACGACTTTCCTGAGTCGGCGGCAGGTCGTTCGCGCTCTCGGTCTCGGCACCCTGGCGCTAGCTGCACCGCGCGAGGCCCTTGGCGCCACGGGCGACGACTCGGCGATGCTGCGGCCGGCGGTGAGCGGCTATGGCGACAAGTTCCCCGCGGCGCGCAACACGGCCTACGACCTCGGCGGACGGCCGCTGACACCGGAAACGATCTCAGCGCGGTTCAACAACTTTTACGAGTTCACCACGACCAAAGACAAAGTCTGGGAGCTGGCGCAGGACTACTCGGTGGAGCCCTGGAAGGTGCAGGTCAAGGGGCAGGTCAAGCAGCCCAAGACGCTCGATCTGGACGATATCTTCGGCCGCTTCCCACTCGAGGAGAGGCTGTATCGGTTCCGCTGCGTGGAGCGTTGGGCGATGCAAGTCCCGTGGACGGGCTTCCCTTTGAAGACCCTGATCGACTCTCTCGATCCGCTGCCTTCGGCCAAGTGGGTGCGTTTCGTTACGGTGCTCGACAAGAAAGGTCTGCCGGGGCAGAAGACCCAGAAATGGTATCCCTGGCCCTACTACGAGGCGTTGCGCATGGACGAAGCGATGAACGATCTCGCTTTCGTCGTCGTCGGTAGCTACGGCCATGCTCTGCCGATGCAGCATGGTGCACCATGGCGCTTGGCTTGCCCGTGGAAGTACGGCTACAAGAGTCCCAAGTCGATCGTCGAAATCGAATTCACCAAGCGGCGCCCGGGGACTTTCTGGAACGATCTGCAGCCGTCAGAGTATGGCTTCTTTTCCAACGTCGAGCCACATAAGCCCCATCCCCGCTGGAGCCAGCGGGTGGAGACCGATATCGGCACCGAGGAGACGCGCAATACCGAGCTCTACAACGGCTACGCCGAGCAGGTGGGCTCGATGTACAACGGCAAGGAAGTCTGAGCTCGCTCCACGGGCCTCCCTCTGGGTGAAAGCGGCTTTCTGGGGTGGGACTAGGTCGGCGGGAGACCGCCGCCGGTCCATTGGTACTCCAGACCGGGAATGCCGCTCGGCTGCCAGGCACGCCAGGCGGGTGGAGCAATGGGCCGAAGACGGACCGGGCGATCGTGGCTGGATGAGGTGATCTCGATCTCCCAGGGACTGTCGCTCCACACCGAGAAGTTCGTCTCTCTCGGCAATGGACCCACCACCCAGGATCGTTCGGGCGTACCGTTGGGCAGACGCGCCGAAGGCTCGAGCAGACGAAAGCGCAGGACGGCCTGGGCCTTGCCTGACCAGCGCCAGGCAAGGCGGTCGGAATAGGTCACCTGCACGCCCGGCAGGCGCTCGATGACCGGCGCATAGTGGCTCGAAGGCAGGAGGTATGCCTCCACCAGGCGCGGTACGGTGCCGACGAGAGCAAGGGGCAGCAAAAGGCCGGCGGCCCAAACGGTCCACCCCGGTCGGGTGCCGGGCTGCCGTAGGCGCGGCAGTAGCCGGCAGAGGCCGTGAGCGCAGGCCGGCAGTAGGAGGACCATAAGCGGTAGGTGCAAACGCGAGATGCTCAGAGTTGCGGCAGGGAGGAGCATGCCGCTGGCCACCAGTGCGAGTAGCAGGCTGCGATGCGCCAGCCCAGCCCGGCTCGCCAGCCCGATCACCGCCAGTACTAGCAAGGCGAAGTAGAAGACCGTCGACAGCAGGAAGAGAGCGCCCGCCAGAGTCGGTGCCAAAGGGGGGTAGACGGCATGGAAGCCATGCCGTGCCGGAAAGAAGTCCGGCGCCCAGAGCATGCGTAAGCGCGTCAGGCTGCGACGCAAGAAGGCGCCTGGCCGCGCCAGGATCTCCTGCCGTGCGAGGATGTAGCCGGCTTCTCCCCAGGAGATCGATCGATCCTCGGTCAGGTCGCGGAGCTCGGCGTGCAGGCGTGCCTTGGAGGGTTCGTGGCCCCAGGACGAGCCGTAGCCCTCCGGCACCCAGGGGTTGTTGCCCAAGGCCAGGTTGTAGCCCCCCAAGGTCGAGACAGGTACGAACCGACCTTCCTGGGCGCCGGCAAGGGCTTGCCAGGGCAAGAGCATCAAGAGGCCCGCGCCGAAGGTCGCTGCTGCGGCCAACCGTCCGTGCCGTTGGCCGCGCCGGGCGGCCAGCCACATGGGCACGACGAGCAGGAAAGGCAGGTTCGGGGCGCGAGTGAGACTTGCCAGGCCGAGGGCCGCTCCAGCGAGCGCAGCATGGCGCCCCACCCGGCGCGGCTCGCTGGCAGCGGCTGCTCGCAGCGTCCAGTGGAGAGCTACGAGCAAGACGAAGATGGCCGTTGTCTCGGACCACAAGTAGTGCGAGAAGGCCAGAAGGGTGGGGTAAACCGAGAAGATTCCGGCCGCCACCCAGGCCGTGCGCGTGCCGGCCAGCTGGCGCGTGCAATGGAACACCAATGGGGTCGTCGCGGCGGCGACCAGCGTCATGACGAAGCGTGCGGCGGCCACCGTCGGTCCAGCGATCGTCAGGCCCAGCGCTAACAACATGGCGTGCAACGGAGGCCAGTGGCCTTCGCCATAGGCTCGCTGCCAGACCTCGTCCTCGGGTGCACGCCCGCGAGCCAGGTCGCCGTAGATCTGGCTGAAGGCGACGGCTCGGTCGAAGTAAGTCGCCTCGTCATAGAGCAGCGGGACATCCGCCCAAGTCACCGCGCCGAGAGCCAAACAGCGAAGAGCGAGAGAGACCAAAAACAGCAGAGCCATGGCCCGGCCTCTTCCGATCTTCATCGGTTGAGCATACCATCCGGTCGGCTTGCCTGTGGTAGGCTGAGCGTTCGTTTATCCAAATCTGAGACCGCCGTGCCGTCTCTTCCAATCCGTCATTCCCAACCGTCTTTTCCAACCGCAGTCCGGTGAGCGGGAGGCATGAACCCGTGACGACTTGCAAGTATCCACGATCGACGGCCGTCTGCGCGTTGTTCGTCCTGACCGTCGGCGGGCTCGGTGCAACCGGAGCCGGTGCCGAGACCAGCCCGACTGCGGCGCGCCCCGCGGTCAAGATCTTGCTCGAAGATTCCGGCGTCTATCGCGTCGGCTATGACGATCTCGTAGCGATCGGCTTCGACGATTGGCGCTCGCCCAGTCATCGCCTGGGTCTCGAATGCGACGGCGAACCGGTGCCGATCTGGGTCGAAGACGGCGGCGACGACGTCTTTGGGCCCGGGGACTGGATCGAGTTCGTCGGCGAGCAATTGCGTGGCGACCACTCCCATCTCGACGAATACACCCGCTATCGGGCCTACTTCCTGCACTTCGACCAAGAGTCTCCGGCGCGCATGATGCCGGTCTCGGCCGAGGCGGCGGAGAAGGCGGCGCAAGAGACTGCAGCTGAGGCTGGCCCATGGCAGGCTCAGCGCAGCCAACGGCACCTGGAAGAGGATCTGCTGATCCTCCGCTTGCCACCAGCGCCGGAGCCGGAAGAGATCTGGTTCTGGGCCAAGCTGACGCACAATCAGCGGCAGCCGTTTACCTACGCGTTGGATCTCAGCGATCTGCAGACCGCTGGCGATGCGACCGTGAGCCTCAAGATCCATGTCAGAGGCTGGTCGCGGCCGCGCCACAAGTCGTCCCGCGAGATCGGTGATCATCGCCTGGAGGTCAGTCTGAACGGCAACGCGCTGACAGCGGCGGAGTGGAGCGGCACCAAGCCTTATCTGTTGGAGGTCCCGGCCATTGCCGCCGATCACTTGGTTCAGGGCGAGAACACCTTGGCGTTGTCGGTCCCGCGGCGACCGGAAGGCAAGGATGGGCATGATCTGATCGACGTCATCATGCTCAATTGGATCGAGATCGACTATCCGACGAATGGTTGGGTCGGTCAGGATCAGGCTCAGTTCGAGTTGGCCGAGCCCAACGGCAAGCCGGTTCGCCTGATGAGCGAGCCCGACGGTGACCTACGGGTCTACGGCAACGGTGGCTCGCGGATTACACCGCGCGTAGTAGAGGACACCGGGGGGGGAGAGGCAACCGAGGTGGCAGAGGCAACCGAGGCGGCGCACTTCCTTCCTCCGGCCGGCGAAACGTCGTTCTGGGCCACGACTTCAGACCAGTTCGCGCAGCCGGCGCGGCTCGCGATCGATCGCCCATCGCAACTAGCGGATCCGGCCAACCGTGCCGACTACATCATCATTTCCCACCACAGTCTCGTCGATGCCATCCAGCCCTTGGCAGAGCTCCATCGCCAGCGAGGCCTGGATACGATGGTGGTAGATGTCGAGGACGTCTACGACGAGTTCAACCACGGCGTGCTGCATCCGCGCGCGATCCGTTCGTTCCTGCGCTTCGCCTATGAGCAGTGGGCGGATCCGGCGCCGCGCTTCGTGCTGCTGGTCGGTGATGCGAGCTGGGATGGCAAGAACGCTCTTGCCAGCGACGCGAATTACGCCGATTGGACCTACCGGCGAGGTGAAGCGGATCGCTTCGTCAAGAACACCAGCACGCCCTATTCTCAGGGGTCAGACCTCAACCAGCGCAACCTGATCCCGACCTGGAACTACACCTCCCATCAAGGCCACTCGGCGAGCGACAACTATTTCGTTTCGGTCGTCGGTGACGATGCTTTGCCTGACATGGCCATCGGCCGGCTGGCGGTGGTCGAGCCGGCGGAAGTCGACCAGATCGTGGCCAAGATCGTGCGCTACGTCAATGAGCCCGAGGTCGGTGCGTGGCAGAAGAACTTGCTCTTCATCAGCAATGAGTCGGCGTCCTTCCAGCGCCGTAGCGATACTTTGGCCGATCAGTTCGAGGCCGAAGGCTTCAAACCCAACAAGGTTTACCCGGCCTCCACCGAGACCAGCAACGAGCACCATACTGAAACGTTGATCGAAGCCTTCGACGACGGTCAGCTGCTGGTCCACTTCTTCGGCCATGGCGGCCGTTACATCTGGCGCACCGGGCCGCCCGACCTGAAGAAGAACCATGACCTCTTCACCCTCGACCACCTGGACGAGCTGCAGCCCACCGGACGCTTGCCGGTCATCCTGGCAATGACCTGCTACTCGGCGCCCTTCGATCACCCCAATGCCGACTCTATCGGCGAGAAGTTCTTGCGCTTGGCCGACCGCGGCGCGATCGCCGTCATGGCGGCGTCCTGGCGGATCAGCCCGAGCGTTGCGATGGGCAAGGCATTGATGACTGAGCTGACGCGCCCCGGAGCGACGATCGGCGAGGCCCTGATGCGCAGCAAACACCAGATTCGCCAGAAGCTCTTCGTCGAGACCTTCAATCTGCTCGGCGACCCGGCCATTTCCATGCCGTTGCCGAACCTGCAAGACGCCTCGAGCCTTCCGCCATCCGACATCGCCCAGACCGGGGAACCCGGCCGGGTAGGGAGTTTAGAGCCATGACGTCCCAGCGCGCCGTTCTCCTCGCATCGACCTTGGCCCTCGGCCTCGCCTTGGGCTGCCGCACGGCATCGCCGCCGGCGCCGGTGACCGGCGAGTCGAGTCCCGAGATGGCAGCGGAGGAGACTGCGGCCGCGTCGACCGCCGCGCCGTCAGCGGCCGCGCCGGCCACCGAGCCCTACAAGAACACCATCAAGTGGACCACCGCCAGCGAGGTTGACAATTTCGGCTTCGACATTTTTCGCTCACTGTCCGAAGACGGGCCCTTCGAGCGCGTCAATGCCGAGACCATCGAAGGCGCGGGGACGACCGACGAGCCGACCAGCTACCAGTTTGTCGACGACACCATCGACCCGCACAAGGCCTACTATTACTACGTCGAGAGCATCTCGATGTCTGGCGACCGCGAGCAGTTCACTCCGGTGGGCAGGATCCGCCCGAAGATCAGTCCGCCTGAGGCCGGCGACTCGAGCGATGACACCGACAGGGAGCAATGAGGGAATCGGAGCATTCCGCGACGCGGTCCACAGGGAGCGGCTCGGAGGCTTCAACCTCGTCGGGGGCTAGCACGCTCTCGGCGACGGCCAGCTTACCCCGGACGAACGGTGCCATGACGCCGGAGCTGACCACGGCGCGCGCACCATCGCACTTGGTGGTGGCGGGCATGCATCGATCCGGTACCTCGCTGGTCGCTTCGTACCTTTCGGCCCTGGGCGTCGACATGGGAGAACCGATTCCGGCCGACGAGAAGAATCCCCATGGCTACTTCGAGGATCGAGACTTTCTCGAGCTCAATCGACAGATTCTCGACGAGCTGACGCCCGAGGACGCCGAGGGCCACCGCGATTGGGGCTGGGTCGAGTCGGAGGAGATCGACCTCAGTCGCCTCGATCCGTTCCGGGACCAGGCGCAGGCTTTGTTCGACCAGCGCTCGCGACAGGCGTCGTTTTGGGGCTGCAAGGATCCGCGCGCCAGTCTACTGCTCGATTTCTGGGACGACGTGGTGGGGGATGAGGCTTATGGCGGACGGTATCTGCTGCTCTATCGCTACCCCTGGGATGTGGCGGATTCCATGCAGCGTCTGGGAGAAGAGGTCTTTCTCGAGCATCCCGAGTATGCCTACCGCATCTGGACGTTCTACAACCGCCATCTGCTGCGCTTCTATCTCGAGAACCGAGATCGATGTGTGCTCGCCAGCACCAACGCCTTGATCCACCAGCCGGGCCGGCTGGTGGACCTGATGGGCAAGAAACTGGGGTTGTCGCTCGGCCAGTCGAGCTTCCAGGATCTGGTGGATCCGGAGGCCTTCGTCGTTCTGGAGGATCGCGACCCCTTGATTGCTCTGGTCGCCGCAACGTCCCCGGACTGCGTGCGCCTGCTGCAGACGCTCGACAGCGAGGCCGACCTGTCGGCGGCGGAGCGATGGCATGTCCCGGCGCTCGAGCCGGTGCAATCGGGTCCCGGTAACGACGCGACACCCGATCTCACGGTCATCATCCCTTGTTTTGACCACGGACAGTTCATGATCGAGGCGATCGCCAGCGTCGAGCGTTGCGTCGCGCCGTCCGAAGAGCTGATCATCATCAACGACGGCTCGACCCAGCCTCGCACCCTGGAGATCCTCGGGATCCTACGCGCCGCGGGATATCACGTGATCGATCAAGAGAATCACGGCCTGGCAGCGACGCGGAACCGAGGGATCGAGGCGGCAAGAGGGCGCTACATCCTGCCGCTCGATGCGGACAATCGGCTGCTGGAGGGCTTTGCGGCGGCGGCCGTCCTGGCCCTCGACGAATCGCCCGATGTCGGCGTCATCTATGGCAGCTGGCGCGAGTTCGGCGGCCGCTCCGGGCTCTGCGAACCGTCGGATTTCGATCTCGAGCAGATCTTGCACGAGAACTACATCGATGCGTGCGCGGTCTTTCGCAAGGAGCTGTGGGCCGATGTCGGGGGCTACGACACGGCGCTGCCGGCGTGGGAAGACTGGGAGTTTTGGATCCATGCCGCGGAGCGCTCTTGGCGTTTCCAGCGGCTGGAGCGAACCAATTTCGACTATCGGGTCCGGCCGCGATCCTTGGTGCGGATGACTGACGATCCACAGGTGGCGCAGACCATCGCGCGGCATTTTGTCGCCAAGCATCGAGATCTCTATCGGCGTCATTTTCGTAATCACTTGGGGCTGATCGCCAAGTGGGTGCAGACCCTCGAAGACGACCGCTCGCGTTTCGCTCAGGATCGTGAGGTCTTCCAATGGGAGCTCAGCCAGCGCAAACAGGATCTCTTGCAATCGCGGCAGCGCGTGGCCGAGGTCGAGGCAGCGCGCAGTACTCTCGGGCAAGAGCTGGCGCAAGAGCTGGCGCGCAACGAAGAGCAACTGGTGCGCCACGAAGAGCAACTGGCGCGTCGCGAAGAGCACGAGCAAGCGACGGTCACGGCGTTCGGCCGCCAGCTCGACGCGGTGCGTGGCGAGCTCGACGAGCTGCGGGGTGAGGTCGACGTGCTGCGTGGCGAGCTCGGTCAGCGCAGCCTCGAGCTGGCCGCCGAAGGCGAGCGGGCGGCGAAAGCCGAAGCGTCCTACGCCGAGCTGTGTGCCCAGTGGGACCTGCGAGAGTCCGAGGCCGAGATCTTGCGCCAGGAGCTCGAGCGGATCGAGGCGCAGCATGCCGAGTCGCGGGCAGAGACGGACCGTCGCGAGCGACTGTTGGACGCAGTTCGGGGCGAGGTGGCACAGCAGGAGAAAAAGCTCGCGGCGGCCGAGGCGGAGCGCGACACCTTGCGTGCCGACACGGGACATCTCGAAGCGTCGCTCGACACCCTGCTGAGCGATCTCACCGAGGCTCGCGAGGTGATCACCCAGCACCAACAGCAAGTCCTGAAAGCACGGCAGGAGACGGCGCAGCAGCGCGCCACCCGAAGAGGGCTCGAGCTGGCGCTTCAACAGCGCGAGCAGGAGCTGCAGCAGCAGGCGCAAACCGTCGCCCGGCAGCAGCAAGAGCTCGCGCAGGTGCGCCGGCAGTCCGCCGCCCAGCAGGCGGCGTTGGCGCAGATTCACTCGACCTTCGGCTGGCGTCTCTTGCAGGCGACCTGGGGCTGGATCGATCGGCTGGCGCCGAGCGCTTCGTTCCGTCGGCGTTTGTGGAACCGCGGTCTGCGCGTGTTCAAGGGCTGAGAGCGGTCTCTGGTCAGTGCTTGGGGATATAGTTGGCGACCTGCGGCCGGCCTCGCGATCCGGTCGCTGGGGGAATCCATGTATTGTCAGATCTGCAGCCTGTGGAACGAAGAGCAACGGGAGTACTGTCGCCGGTGTCATCAGAAGCTGCTGGTGATTTCGGGCAACTACACTCTCGAAGACCAGGAGGCTTTCGAGAGCCACCCTGAGGAGCAGTACTCGTTCGACGAGCACCTTCTCGAGCGCATCTCGATCCTCGAAGAGGTGGTCCGGCGCACGGCCGAGACCGTCCGCCAATCCCTCGGCACGCTCTACAAGCTGGAGCAGAAGATTCTGGTCAACCAGACCGGCATCACGACCCTGCGCGATCTGCTGGAGTCCAAACGGGTCTTCGGGCGGGAAGAGTGGAGCGAGATCTGGGAATCGCGCATGGACTACCAGCTGCTGGCGCTCGAAAAACGCGAGCGTTTCGTTGCGATCAAGGAAGGGATCGCGGCGCTTTACCGGGGCGCCGAGCGCGACAAGTTTCTTCAACTGCTCGAAGAGGCAGAGTTTGCCCTGCTCGCTTTCGACATCCAGCGCGCGGTCAATGCGCTCGAAGAAGCCCATCAGCTGGATCCCGAGAACCACGAGCTGGCCTTTTTTCTCGCTGAGACCTTCTTCAACGACGGCGGCGACGAGGCGGCTCTGGGTTATTTTGCCCGCGTCCTGTCAGTCAAACCCAACCACTTCGAGAGCCTGGTGTACAGCGGTGTGCTGTGTCACGAGCAAGGCGACGGCGGCCGCGCCGAGGAGCTTCTGAAACGCTCCGCGACGCTCTATCCGGATGCCTTCTTGCCGGCCTTCAGCCTGGGCGCTGTGTACGCGGCCGAGGGCCAGTTGCCGCGAGCGGTGGCCTTCCTCGAACGGGCCGTCGAATCTGAGCCGCTGCCCCAGGCCTACCATCTCCTCGGTGTCTGCTGTTACGAGATGGGCAAAGTCACCGCCGCGATTCGCCATTTGCGGGAGGCCGTACGGATCGATCCGGCGTTCGAAGAGGCGCACCATTTGCTCGGCCTGGCCTATCTCGAGCGCCGCTGGTACCGCAAGGCGCAGGGAGCCTTTGGCGAAGGGCAGCGGCTGCGGCCCAACAAGCTCGACTATCCCGAGCTGGTGCAGCTTCTGGACAACGGGGGCGCGTCGCCCGACGTGGCCGAAGAAGCCTCGTCCTGGCTGACCAAGGCCGACGAAGCGATGCGCTGCGGCTCGGTGCGCGATGCCCTCACCTCGTACCGCCGGGCTGTCGCGCGCGAGCCCGAGAACCCGGCCTTGCTGGTGGCCTACGCCATGGCTTGCTTGGAGCTCGGCCGGGCGCCGGAGATCGAGCCCGTGGTCGAGAAAGTCCTCGCTTTGGAGCCGGACGAGCGGCTGCGGGTGAGTGCCTACGCGACCTGGATCGAGGCGTTGCGGCTGGAAGGTAAGTACCGCGAAGGCAACCGGATCGGGCGCCTGATCCTGGATGGCGACTCTTCGGACTTCGCCAAGACCGTGGCCTATTTCGAGATCGCGTTCAATCTCGCTGACATGGGCGAAGACTTGGATGAAGCGCTCAGCTACGCGCGGCGCAGCGTCGAGCACTCACCGGAGGACATCAAGCGGTTTCCTCTGGCGGCCCTCGGCTGGGTGCACTTCAAGCGCCGCGAGTTCTCCCAGAGCGTCGATTGTCTCAGCCGCTCGAACGAGCTCGGCACGTCGCCTCGCACGCTGAACCACCTCGGGATGGCTCTGCTGGCGGCGGGCCAGCGCGACGAGGCGCGCCGGGTGCTGGAACAGGCACGGGCCGCCAGCGAAGAGCAGCCGTTGAAGCAAACTGTGCTCGAGGCGCTGCGCGACGGGACTCGGTTATTGCAGCATCTATGAGTTAATCTCTGCCTCCCAACGACACCGTTTCCACATCTGGAGCCAACTGATGCGCTGGAGCAATTACTATCTCTACACCACCCGCGAAGTCCCCAAGGACGCGGAGGTCATCTCCCACCAGCTGATGATCCGCACCGGCATGATCAAGAAGCTGGCGGCGGGCATTTATACCTACACGCCGTTCGGTTGGCGCAGTCTGCAGAAGCTCAGCGCCATCGTTCGCCGCGAGCTCGACGCCACCGGCGCCATGGAGCTCAACATGCCGGCCGTGCAGCCGGCCGAGCTGTGGCAGGAATCCGGCCGCTGGCAGCAATACGGTAAAGAGCTGCTGCGGATCAAAGACCGCCACGAGCGGGATTTCTGCTTCGGCCCGACCCATGAGGAAGTGATCACCGACATGGTGCGGCACGACGTGCGGAGCTACAAGCAGCTGCCGATCAGCCTGTACCAGATCCAGGTCAAGTTCCGCGACGAGATCCGGCCGCGCTTCGGCCTGATGCGCGGCCGCGAGTTCCTGATGAAGGATGCCTACTCGTTTCACGCCACCAGTGACTCCCTCAGTGCCACGTACCAGGATCTACACGATGCCTATTGCCGGGTCTTCGAGGCCTGTTCTCTCGACTATACGGTCGTCGAGGCCGATTCCGGCACTATCGGCGGCTCGTCGTCGCACGAGTTCATGGTCCTCGCAGACACCGGCGAGAGCGCCATCGTGCGCTGTGTCGAGTCGGGTTACGCCGCCAACACCGAGAAGGCGGAGGCGGGGGAGCTACCGGCGCCGGTACCGGGAGCTGCAGCCGATAGCCCGCAGCTCGTCGACACGCCGGGAGTGACCACGGTGGACGAGGTCGCCGACTTCCTCGGTGTCGAGACGCGACAAATCGTCAAGACCCTGATCTACACCAGCGAGAAAGAAGAGCTGGTGGCGGTGGCGATCCGTGGCGACCGCGAGATCAACGAGGTCAAGCTGGCCAACCATCTCGACGTTCTGTATTTGAGCCTGGCCAACGAGGAGCAGGTGCAAGCTGCGACCGGTGCCCCGGTCGGCTTCGCCGGCCCGGTCGGCCTGGCCGACGGCATTCGCCTGATCGCCGATCATTCCGCCCGCCCGCTGGTCAACTTCACCTGTGGTGCCAACCAGGCTGATGCCCACTTCACGGGGGTGGGGTGGGGGCGCGATGCCGAGCCTGCCGAGTGGGTGGACGTGCTTCTGGTCGGCGATGGTGATCCCTGCCCGCGGTCCGGCGAGCCGATGACCTTGTCGCGCGGTATCGAGGTCGGCCACATCTTCAAGCTCGGCGACAAGTACTCGCGCGCCATGGGTTGTCAGTTTCTCGACGAGAGCGGCAAGAGCAACCCGATGAGCATGGGATGCTATGGCCTCGGCATCGGCCGCACCGTGGCCGCCGCCATCGAGCAGGGGCACGACGACGACGGCATCATCTGGCCGCGGCCGCTGGCTCCGTTCGAGGTCCTGCTGATCGTCTTGAACCCCAAGAACGACGAAGTTCGCCAGGCGGCCGACGAGCTCTATGACAAGCTACGCGCCGCTGGTGTCGACGTCCTCTACGACGACCGGCGCGAGCGTCCGGGGGTGAAGTTCAAGGATGCCGATCTGATCGGTGTGCCCCTGCGGGTCGTCGTCGGCCAGCGGGGCTTGGCCGAAGGCAACGTCGAGATCTCCCTGCGGCGCGACCGCGAGAAGCATGCCGTGCCGCTGGGCGAGATGATGGAGAAGGTCGAGGCGATGCTGGCGACGGCGTAGGCCCGACGTCATCCACCCGGGATTGACATCAGCCCCCCGGGATTGAAATCCCGGGATACGGACTCTGGCCCCTCCGGGGCGTCGTTCTCTGAACGTCCCGTAGGGACGATAGAGCGTAGCCTGGGTTTTAACCCCAGGTGGGGCCGGTGGCAATCCCAGGTCTGCTGGCGACGGCGTAGGCCCGACGCCTATTTCTTCCCCACCGTCTGCTCGAGGAAGGACCGGATGCCTTCCAAGGTGTCCGGTCGCGACCAGATCTCGAGCACCAGCGGGTCGAGCTCGGCGGCCTGGTGCTGCATACGCTCCACCGTGGCCGAGCGGATGTGCTGCTTGGTGACGGCGAAGGCGTCGCCCGAAAGTGAGCTCAGGTCGAGGGCGGCATCGACGGCGCGGTCGAGCACTTCGTCCGCGGTCGCCACGTCCTCGACCAGGCCGATCGCGTGCGCCGCGTCGGCGTCGAGAGTGCGACCCGAGTAGACCAGCTTCTGGACCGTGCGATCCGGCAGCAGGAAGCGCAGGGTCTCGAGCGCGTCAGCCGGGAAGGGCACACCGACGCGCAGCTCGGACACGCCGATCTTGCCTCGCCCACGGGCCATGACTCGCCGGTCGCAAGCGGCGGCCAGGATGCAGCCACCGGCGATCGCATGGCCATTGACCGCCGCCACGGCCGGCATGGACAAGGTGAACAGGCGGCGGACGCTGGTCGACAGCAAGGGCAGGAAGCGCTCGAGGTAGGGAGCGCCTTCTTCCAGCACCTTGAACAGGTTCACCCCGGCCGAGAAGATGCTGCCCGTGCCGGTGAGCACCAGGGCCTCGGCGGTGGAGCTCTCCACTTCGTCGAGGGCTCGATTCAGGTCATCGAAAAGGTCGATGTCGACCGCATTGGCTTTCCCATGCTGCATGCGAAGGATGGCGACGCCACCTCGATCTTCGCGGTGAATCATAAGCTTGGCTCCTCGCAAGGGTGACTCGTTGGCGCGCTCTCTCGCCGGCGGCGGAGCTCGCCGGCAAAGTGTCTCACGCCACCGCGACCGAGACCAAGTCGTGGCAGTGCGGCAGCTCTCGAGGCACCTGCCGGAGCGAGTGAAATCCAATGTGCAATCGGAACAGAGACCTTGTGCTTGTTATAAGATCACGTTAGGGTCGGCCGCGATCGATCCATCAACCGCACAGTTTGTGTACCGAAATCGTGTTTCCGATACACTTGTATCTGGAGACCGGATCTGAGACACCGCTATCCGAGGCAACGGGATCCGAGGCGTCGCTGGATTCGAGGCGATCTGAGAGCTCGCCGCCACAGTCAAACGTCCGAAACGACACCGTGCCCACGCTAGCGTACACCTGAGGAGATGCTTCCATGAAGCTCGGAGACGTACTCAAGAAAGAGCGAGAGAAGAAAGGACTGTCGGTCGACGAGGTCGCAGAGGGTCTCGGGATTTCCAGTGACGAGTACACAGAGATCGAAGCCGGCGAGACACCGGCCGAGGCTTGGGGCCCCAACTTGGCGCAGATCGCGATCGAGCTCGAAACGCCGACGTCGCGGCTGCTGGCCGAGAGTGGACGGTTCTCTGATACTAATCAGGGCCAAGCCGGGCCGCTGATCAAGGGCCACCGGGAACGGCGTGAGAAGTCGGCGGCCGAACTGGCCGAGGCACTCAAGATGTCGGAGGAAGAGTATGGCGAGATCGAGGCCGGTAACTCGCCGGTCGAGAAGTACGGCCCGCTCTTCCTAGGCTTCGCCGAAGCGATCGAGCAGCCGGTCTTCAACCTCTTCTATCCTTGCGGCTTGCCCTTCCAGGAGCTCGACGACTATCCGTAAGAGTCTGCCGCTAGCAACAGCAGTCGCTGAGCCTGGCGCCGCGACCGA
>JBCCGX010000009.1:0-28396 GCA_039029035.1 Acidobacteriota bacterium
CCCTGGCCGATTCGGGTGGTTTCTTCCGGCCCCGCCTTCGGCCCCGACGGCTTCATCGAATGGGTCGGCTTCGGCCTCGACACCCTCTACACCAAGACCAACGTCTACACCCTCCGAGTCGATCCGGCGACCGCGCGCCGGGTCATCGAAGACACCGCTCCGGTCAGCGTCGCGCCAGCCGCCACGACCTACAGGGCCAAGGTGCACACCGAGCGCAATCGGAGCTACAGCTTCGGTTCGCCGATCGAAGACCCCTGGTACGACACCGGCATCCTGGCCTTCACCGTGCCGGTCTCGGCCAACTTCACCTTCCGCACCGACGACCGGGTTCCCGGTACCGGCGCCGTGACGCTCGCCGTCTCTCTGTGGGGCGTTACGGACTGGGCCCAGGCGCCCGACCACCACGTTGTGCTGTCGGTCAACGGTACTGAGCTGGCGGACACTACTTTCGACGGCCTGAGCGAGCAAACGATCAGCTTCGAGGTGCCCGAGGCCGTGTTGCTCGGCGGCGACAACACCCTCACCGTCACTCTGCCGGGCGACACCGGCGTCGATTTCGATATGGTCAATGTCGAAAGCTGGACGGTGAGCTATGAGCGCCAGCTGCGGGCGATCGACGGGGCCCTCGAGCTCGAGGCCGCCGGCGAGGTCTTCGAGATCAGCGCGCTGCCGTCGGCCGACGTCGCCGTCTACCGCCACACCGAGGGCCACCTGGAGCGCCTCGCCAACGTACAGATTCTGGGCGCGCCAGGAGACTACTCGGCCCGCTTTCGCGGGACCGGCGACGTGGCGACCTACTACGTGGCGAGTGGACCGATCGGTAGCCCGCTGCTCGAGCCCGGTCGAGCCGAGGCGGACCTCATCCAAGGCTCGGCTGAGCTATTGATTGTCTCCCACCCAGACTTCCTCACTGGCCTCGCGCCGCTGGCGAGTCACCGCCGATCTCAGGGTTGGTCGGTCAAGGTGGTCGACGTCGAGGACGTCTACGAACAGTTCGGCTTCGGTGTCTTCGATCCGCAAGCGATCCGCGACTATATCGATTTCGCTCGCCAGAACCTTGGCAGTCGAGCCGTGCTCCTCGTCGGTGGTGACACCTACGACTACCACGACAACCTCGGTCTGGGCAGCGTCAGCTTCATCCCGTCGATCTACGCCCGCACCGGCGACTTCGTCCGCTTCGCCCCGGCCGACGGCCTGCTCGCCGACGGCGATGGCGACGAGGTGCCCGATGTCGCCATCGGCCGCTTCCCGGTGCGCACCACAGGCGAGCTGGCGACCTTGATCGACAAGACCCTGCGCTACGAGCGCCTGGCCGATCGGCGCACTCTGGTCATGGCAGCCGACGACTACGACGCGCCGTCCCGGTTCGACTTCACTCTGTCGAGCGAGCAGTTGGTGAACCTGACCCCTGTCGACTGGCATGTGGAGCCGCTCTACATCGACCAGTTGGGCGTGGTGGGGGCACGCGAGCGGCTGCTCGAGCGGCTGAACGAGGGACCGGCGGTGACCAGCTTCATGGGCCATTCCGGCCCCACCACCTGGAGCTTCGACGGCCTGTTCAACGCTACCGACGCCACGACCCTCGGCAACGTCGGAGCACCGACCGTCGTCGCCCAATGGGGCTGTTGGACCACCTACTACGTCTCGCCGCAGAACGAGACCCTCGGCCATCAGCTGCTGCTCTCCGGTGATCGCGGCGCGGCAGCGGTCTTGGGCGCCACCACGCTCACCGAAGCGCGCTCCGAACGGGCTCTATCGCTCGAAGTCTTCGCCCGCCTATTCCAACCCGGCCGAACCCTCGGCGACGCCGTGTTGCAAGCCAAACAAGCGCTGGCGGCAACCGAGAGCCCGGCGGTGCTGGATGTACTACTGGGTTGGAATCTGTTGGGCGATCCGACCCTGGTCGGCTTCGACGGCGCGACCCCTCCCGGTCCGAGCGAGATGATCTTCAGCGACGGATTCGAGACGGGCGACTCTTCGGCCTGGGCAACACGTTGACTTGGTACTGCCGACCTCCCACGCGCAATCCCCACCGAGCACTTCGGTGCCTGGTGGGTCCTCCACGAAAGGTAGCCAGCCATGAGAGTCCAATGTAGCTTGGCACTCCCTTACTTTCTCCTCTTGGGATGCCTGTTCGTTTGTTGCTCTCTATCGGGATGTCAGACTGTTGCCAGTGCTGCGCCGCGGCAAGAGGCTCCAACACCGGAGCCAAGTGATGCTGAGGCGCCGCGGCCCATTCGCATCGCGATCAACGAAGATCTGCCGACGCTCGATCCGCACCATCACCTCACCATCGTCGGTGGCGCAGTTTTGTGCAACATTTTCGAACCCCTGGTCTGTCGAACGCGTCGCAATGAGCCTATCCCTTGTCTCGCCGAGCGCTGGTCGACCGACGACTCGCAATCCTGGCGGTTCTACCTGCGACCGAAGGTTCGTTTCCACGACGGGTCGGCCCTGACTGTCGGAGACGTGGTTTTCAGTCTGGAACGCGCCCGCAACGATCCGCGCAGCGAGATCGGCGGTTTTCTCTCCGGCGTCAGCTCGATCAAGGCTGATCTCTCCGCCGGCGCGATCGACATCGTCACTCGACGTCCAGAGCCATTCTTTCTCGAGAGTCTGTCGATGATCCCGATTGTTCCCGCGAGCTCACCGGCCGAGATCATCGAACCGATAGGTACCGGTCCCTACCGCTTTGTCGCCTACCATCGCCAAGACGTCTTGCGCCTACAACGCTTCGAAGGGTACTGGAACGAAGCACCGCCCGAAGCCGCGGCCGAGTTTGCCGTCATCCCGGACGCTGTGAAGGCGGCGGAGCTGCTAGAAGCTGGGGAGGTCGACTTGACGACCTACCTGCCGCCGCGCCTGGTCGAGCGCATCGAGAGCAACGACGATCTGTGGGTCGAGTCCCTGCTGAGTCAAAGTGTGATCTACCTCCAGTTGAACTCCGCCAAGCCCCCCTTCGACGATCCTCGGATCCGCCAGGCGATTGATCTGGCGGTCGATCGCGAAGCGCTGATGACGAACGTTACGTTGAATCACACGCGGCCGGCGAGTCAGATGCTGGCACCGAGCATTCTGGGGCACGATCCTCACCTCGTACCTACCGGAAGAAGCCTCGGTCGAGCCCGGCAGCTGCTGAAGGAAGCCCGGGGCGGCGAGCCGGTCGCGATCGCGATCGACACCACAGCCGCGTACGAGCGCCACGCGATCGCCCTGGCCGCTCAGCTCGCCGAGGTCGGTTTCGAAGTCGAGATCAGGGTTCGGCAGTGGCCCGAGCTCTACAAGGCCTTGGAAGATGGGGAAGTGAGCACTTGGCTCGGCGTGTGGGCCTACGACAGCTCCGACGGGGCCGTGTACTTCAATGTCGCCGTCCACTCCCCAACCGACGATCGTAAGCTGGGCAGCTCCAATTTGACCCGCTATTCCGACCCCCAGCTGGATGCGCTGATTCGAAGCGCCGGCGACCAGTCCGACCTTACCGCCCGAGAAGCCAAGCTCCAAGAGATCTCCCGACGCTGGGTCGAGCTCGACGTCGAAATCCCCCTCCTCTGGCCGCTGGATCTCTATGGCACGCGCCAGGACCTGGAATGGGAAGCGCGCAAAGACAGCGCCCTGCATTTACCGGAGATGCGCTTGCAGCGGCAGTTCGATCCGAGATGAGCGCCTCCTTCGAGTTTCCTTAGGGTTTCCTTGCGACTCCGGGAACGGTTCTTGGCAGCCTACGGGCTCGAGCCGAACCGTTCTGTCCACGACACCGGAGGTCCTCATGCTGCAACCACGGTCGAGCCTGATGCGGGCGCTGCTCGGCGCCGGACTCGGGCTCCTGGCGCTCAACGCCAATGCCGGCAATGCCGAACCGTTCGTCAATTTCGAATCGCCCCACGTCCATCCCCTCGAGATGACGCCCGACGGCGCCTGGCTCCTGGCCGTCAACACGGCCGACCATCGACTCGAGGTCTTCTCCCTCGCCGGCACCACCCCGGAATGGACACGCTCGATTCCGGTCGGCCTCGAGCCGGTGAGCGTGCGGGCACGCACGGCGACGGAGATCTGGGTGATCAACCAGATTTCCGACAGCCTAAGCGTTATCGACCTCGACCGCAGCCAGGTGGTGCAGACCGTGGCCACTGGCGACGAGCCCGCCGACGTCGTCTTTGCCGGCAACCCTCAGCGCGCCTTCGTCAGCGTCTCGGGGGCGGATCAGGTCTGGGTCCACCCGCTGAGCGGATCCGGCGCGACGATCGTCGACATCGAAGGGGATCATCCGCGAGCCTTGGCAACCGACGGCGAGCGGGTCGGTGTCGCCATCCTGCGCTCTGGCAACCGGACGACGGTCTTGGGCGGCGGCAACGCCATCAGCGGCATCAGCGGTGCCTTCCCGCCCAACGTCACCGATCTCGCCGCCGGCCCTTACGGCGGGGTCAATCCGCCGCCCAACGCCGGCGCTGAGTTCGATCCCCCGCAGCGGGCGGGCAATCCGCCGCCGCCTCGGGTCGCCCACCTGGTGCGCCAGCGCGGTGACGGCACCTGGCGCGACGACAACGACGCCGACTGGACTTCTCTCGTCAGCGGTGCCCAAGCTGCGGCGTCGGGTCGTGTGGTCGGCTGGGAGATGCTCGACCACGACGTGGCTTTCATCGATGCGGACGCCCTCACCCTGAGCTACGCCACGGGCCTGACCAACATCGCCCTCGCCCTCGCGGTCCACCCGAACGGCGACTTCACTCTCGCGGGCCACGATGCGATCAACGAAGTGCGCTTCGAGCCCAACCTTGCCGGGCGTTTTCTGCGCGTCGGTCTGTCGATCCTCGAGCCCCAAGCGCCGCACACCGCGACCACGGTCGATCTCAATGCTCATCTCGATTACCAGAGCGCCTCCCTGCCAGCGGCGCAGCGCGACCTGACCCTCTCGGACCCGCGCGCCATCGCCTGGCGCCCCTCGGGAAGCGAAGGCTTCATCGCCGGCATGGGCTCGAACGCCATCCTCCCCATCGACGCCAGCGGCACGCGCCTGGGACCGCCGATCGGCGTCTCCGCCGGACCCACCGGCCTCGCCCTCGACGAGGCGCGCGGCAAGCTCTACGTGCTGGCGCGCTTCGGCGCCACCATCGACACCATCGACCTGTCGACCCGCCAACGGTCGTCAAAGGTAACGTTCTACGATCCCACCCCGGAGCTCGTCCGCGCCGGCCGGCACCATCTCTATGACGCTCGCGCCACCTCGGGCACCGGCCTGGTCTCCTGCGCCTCGTGCCATGTCGACGCCCGCCTCGACGGTCTGGCGTGGGATCTCGGCGACCCCGCCGGCGAGGTCAAGCCCTTCGACCAGGTGTGCGATTTCGACTGCGACGATTGGCATCCGATGAAGGGTCCCATGGTCACCCAGACCCTGCAGGACATTATCGGCAAAGAGCCCCTGCACTGGCGTGGCGACCGCTTCGGCATCGAGGAGTTTGGCGGCGCCTTCGAGAGCCTGCTGGGTGACGACGAACAGCTCAGCGAAGCGGAGATGGCCGAGTTCAAGAGCTTCCTGCGCTCGATCTACTACCCACCAAACCCACTGCGCCAGATCGACAACACCCTGAGCCCATCGGTGCCGCTGCCAGGCCACTTCACCACCGGCCGCTTCGGCGCCGCCGGCCAGCCCCTGCCGAACGGTGACGCGGCGCGCGGTATGGTCTTGTTTCGAGAGGAAAATCTGAATCTGGTCAACTGCAACGACTGCCATTCCCTGCCCACTGGCATGCTGCCCAACTTCGGCGAGCCCGGACCCAATGACGAGCTGCACCACGGCATCCTCGGTATCGGCAACGTCTCTGGCATCACCGTCAAGGTGCCGCAGCTGCGCAACCTGGCGGACAAGCGCGGCTTCAACGCCCTGCGTGCCCAATCGATCCGTGGCTTCGGCTACCTACACGACGGTAGCGTCGACTCTCTCGAACGCTTCGTTGCGGAGCCCATCTTCGCTGTCCAGTCGGATCAGGACGTGGCCGATCTGTTGGCTTTCCTGTTCTCCCTCTCGGGCTCGGACCTCCCCGCAGGCACGGTCAACGATCCCGAGGCGATCGGTACCGCGAGCCGCGACGCCCACGCCGCGGTGGGTAGCCAATGGACGATCGACGCCACTAACCGCGACGCGCCCGAGACCCTCGCCCGCCTCGCTCTCCTACAAGGTCTGGCCGATGACGAAGCCGTCGGTCTGATCGCCAAGGGACGCCGCGACGGTGCGGCACGCGGCTGGCACTACCAAGGCCAAGGGCAAATGCAAAGCGACCGCATCGCCGAGATGACGAGTCTCGAGGCCCTCCGGCTAGCGACCCTCGAAGGCAGCGAGCTCACCCTGACCGCCGTGCCCCGAGGGACCGAGGTGCGCGCCGGGGTCGACCGCGACGGCGATGGCTTCTTCGATCGCGACGAGATCGATGCCGGCTCCGATCCCGCCGATGCCGCCAGCACCCCCGAGACCGGTATCTTCAGCGATGGTTTCGAGAGCGGCGATACCTCCGCCTGGTAGTGCGGCCCTGTGCGGTGTCCAGTCCTTCAAGGGTCGCCGCCGGCAAGCTGCGCGAGGTGCAGCAGCCCGCGGTCGAGGGCCTGTCGCGCCACTTGCTGGCGGATGATCTTGGCCTCGGTGTGCTTGCCGAGCAGGTCCATCGCCTGAGATTCGAGCAGCTCGGCTTTGAAGATCAGGGGCCAGGCACCTCGTTGACGCGCCTTCGCTGCCACCTCTCGCGCACCTTTTAAGGCGTCTTCCGTGCGTTTTGCCGCCAGGGCCAGCGCCGCTTCGGCCAGGCGATGCCGCTCGGCAAACGGGGCCGCGGTCACCATGTCGCGGCTGCGCTCCAGATGTGCCGAGGCCGCGGCGGGTGCGCCGCGAGCCAGCTCGAGCTCGGCCAGCACCAGCTCGGCCTCGGCCTCACCGCGGCGATCGGCTGCCGGGCGGAAGGCAGCGAGCGCCGTTTCCGCCTCACGCCGCGCTGTGGTCAGCTCACCTCGCGCCAGCGCCCAGCGCGCCACATCCAGACGCAGATCCGCCAACTCCAGCACCTGCCCGCTCTCCGACGCCGCAGCCAGCGCCTGCGCCGCATGCGCCTGCACCTCGCGCCAGTCGCCGAGTGCCGCCGAGAGCTCTGCCCGGGCGACGGCGACCACCGCCCGGCTCGATGGGTCCTGCAAAGAGGGTTCGAGCTTCTCGATCCGACGACAGCGGGCCTGCGCTTTTTCGACATTGCCGGCGCTCAACAGGGTCACTACCAACCGACTCATAGCCCTCGCTCGACCAATCGGCTGGTCGAGCCTGCGATAGGTCGTGGCCGACCTGGAGAAACTCATGCGCGCCGCATCTACATCGCCCAGCTCGAGCTCGAGCTCACCCAGGCTGAGCAGACCCTGCGCCACCTTGGGCTGTCGACCCACCGCCTGGTAGCCTTCCAGCGCCTGGTTCAACAGCGCCCGAGCCTGCTCGGGATCACCCCAGCGGCGCTCGAGTGTGCCGAGGTTCTCCAACACGTTGAACTCCGCCGGGTAGGCGAGCTGCTGGAACGTCTGGAGCGCCGATTGGAGCACCGGACGCGCTTCGAGGCCACGGCCGGCTTGGAGCAAATACGCCCCACGGTTGGCCTCGGCTGCTGCTTGGCCCCGCTCGTTACCGAGCTCGCGGTAGAGCGCGATGGCCTCGTCCAGACCGGTGATCGCCGCGTCAGATTCGCCGAGGTGCTGCAACAAGGCCGCCTGGTCGACCAGGACCAGGGCGAGGCCCGCCCGGAAGCCGGACTCGCGACACAAGGCTTCGGCCTCGTCATAGAGCGGGCGTGCCAGCTCCAGCTCCTGACGAAACTGAAAGAGCCGCGCCTGGGTGACTCGCCAACGGACTCGCCCCTGCGGGTTCTCCAACGCTTCCATCGTGCTGCGGACCTGACCGAGCCGAAGCGTCGCGGCTTCGTAGTGACCGGCACGGATCAGGGCTTCGGCCGCCAGGTGCTCGGTGATCGCCGCTCGCCATGTGTTGCCGTAGGCGGCGAAAAGCTCCGCCGCGGCATCGTAGGCCGCGACCGCCTCGGCAGCCGCCCCGCGATGGGCGTGGCTGAGCCCGATTTGCTCCAACGCCTCGGCCTGGATCCCGCGTTGACCGCTCGCATCGGCCCGTGCCGCGACGGCTCGCGCCAGCACCAGCCGATCGTCCTCGCGCGCCTGGGCACCTGCCAGCCGGGCGTTGGCCAGATCGACTCGCAAAGCCGCGGTGGCACCGGAGACCGCGACCAGGTCGCCGAGGTGACGGGTCGCATCGTCGAGCCGACCCGCGCGAATCTGCGCGTCGACCCCCCGCAGGCCGTAGGCGGGCTCGCTGGGGAAAAGCGTCGCCAGGGCCTGGTACTTCTCCGCCACGGCGACCCAATCGCCGTCGAGCTCGGCCGCAAGGGCAGCGATTGGCAGCCGCAGCCGGGGCGGCAATCCCGTCGCCAGGCTCTGCGCCGCAAGCATCTGCTCGCGCGCCGGATCCTCCCATCCCAAGTCGAGCCACGCCCGGGCCAAGGCCCATCGCGCCAAGGGCGACGACGGCGACGCCTCGACCACCGGCAGCAGATGATCCCGTGCCGCCCGGGGATGGAACGAGCGCAGCGCCTCTAAACCGAGGAAGAAGCCCTCCAGGGAGTGCATATCCATCGGCAAAGCGGTGGACGGCGGTTCGGCGACGATCGGTCGGCCGACGGCCGCAGCCACCGCGACCGCCGCCTCGCTGGCCAGCGAGGGCAAATCCTCGCGCCGGCCAGAGACGACGATCTCGGTGCTGCCCGGGGGGACCAGGCGCAGTCGGATGCCGTCCGGCGCCAGGTCTGAGGCTTCGGCCGATCCGGTCACGACGATGCCGGCATCGAGTGCTTGCAGCAGGTGCCCCTGGCTCGCCGCATCCTCGGGCTCGGCCCCGAGCTCCAGTCGAGCACGGGTGATCTGCTCGCCCGAGGCCACCGGGACGTTGGTCCTAGCGCGCAGCTCGAGTCGGACCAGCTCCGCCATGCCGGGGCCCAGCCAAGCCGGCAGCTCGGGTGCGGCGGCGAAATCGAGCACCACGAGACGTCTCGGCTGCACCGGCGGCTGCGGCTGGCTGCGTTGCGACGCCAGCAGCAGAAGTCCGAGCGCCGCAGCGCCGACGGCTGCAGCCCGCATCCATGGCCAAAGCCAGCGGCGCGCAGCGCCCGCTGGCTCGGAGGTCACCTCGGTCCCGTCCACCTCCGACTCCACCCGCAGGCCGGCCTTGAAGCGATAGCCCCGGCGATGGACCGTCTCGATACAACGCGGTGCGCTGCTCGAATCCTCCAGCGCGGCGCGCAGCTCACTGATCGCCTGGGTGAGGGCGGCGGTCGACACATGGTCAGCCTGCCAGACCTGATCGAGCAATACCTCGTGGGTCGCGACCCCCGGCGCCGCCTCGACCAACGCGACCAACAACTGAAAGGTGCGCGGACGCAACCGAATCGGCCCGTCCGGCCCAGTCAGCAGCCCGGCTTCGGGATCCAGAACATAGTCGTCGAAGCGGACGGTTTGGGGCATCGGGAGAGCGGTACGGTTGCTTGGAGGTACACTCGATCGGCCGATGGCCGATCGGCTTCGCCTGGCGAAAGAAGGACGATAAGCCGGCGCTGCACATTTGGCAACCGCTATACCTCCCGAACGCCTCCCTACACTTCAACCTCACGGCGGTCGCCCACTCGTGCGGCCCGAAGCACTTTCAAGCGCTTCCGGGCGAAGCATCAGAACAGCCGACGAGCCAAGCCGGCGGCCGAGGCCGACCTGGCGTCGCCGATCGCCTCATCACCCTACTAAGGGCATTCACCCTGGCCTAACCCGAAGTCCTTAGGGTTCCAGAACACACACACGTCCGGGGACGGGCCGGGCACGGGGAGCGCTTCTCCGGGCGCCGCCGAAACGGACACTTCCCAGGGAAAAGGCGAGTTGCCTTCCAAAGTGCACTTGCCGTTCGCGGCCGCGGTGCATTTGGCACTACCGTTACTGAAGGTGACCTCACTGTCAGATTGGTTGTAGCAATTGAGCTGGGCCATGTTGCGTCTCCTCTCAGTCGTGATCGATTTCGGTTCGCCGATCTCGGCAAGCCGTCTCGCGCCCCGATGGAGGACGCGCAAAGGGCTCGGAAAGTGGAACACGGAGTCCGAGCGCTACGACTGCTTCAGCCGAGACGCTCCACCCAATCCCGGACCTGGTCATGGTGCGGCTCCCAGGCCGACCAGGCCGCTTCTGCCCAGTCCCGGGCGGCGTTCAGGTGTGCTTCGAGGCCATGGGTCTCCCACAGGTCTCGCACCGTCCTTGCGCCCAGGTCGGCCGGCGGTTCGATCCAATGGAAGGCCGCCTTGTGCTGGGCCAGACCTTGCATCAGCTCGGTCGCGGCCTTGGGTTGGGTGTCGCGCTCGAGAATGACGAACAGACTCGCCAGGTGCAGAGCCACGGATTGGATGCTCTGCGGTGACGGCTGGCCCGGATGTTGGACCGCATAGGCATCCACGGTGAAGCGATGGTTGGCGAAGTAAGCCACATCCGAGAACTCCCGCGCCAGGACTTCGCCGTACATCGCCCAGCACCCGGGCGACGATTCCAGGTAGCGGTGCACCGGCCCATCCATTTTCGGCCCCAGGGCGCCGCAAGCATGGCAAGGCTCTTGTTTCATGGGCTACTCCCCTCGTTCCATCAAGAAGTGGGTCTCGGTCTCGCCACAGATCCGAAACCCGAACCGTTCGTACAGCGTCCGCGCACGATTCGCTCGCAAGACCTGGAGCCGCACAGGCAAGGCCTGCTCATCGGCCCGTCGCAGCTCACGCTCGAGCAGCGCGGTCCCGATACCCTGGCCTTGTAACTCCGGCAAGACCAGGATCTCGAGAATCTGCACGGCTTCGTCGGTCCGCTCGATGCCCAAGGCACCGATCCGTCGCCCGGCGCTCTCGACGATCTCGAACGTTGTCGCGCTCCACTTGTGCTCGAAATGCTGCCGTTGCCAGGCCTCGTCCCACTGGCCAAACTGCTCCCGCACCACGTCTTCGTAGGCCGCACGATTGAGGGCGAAGAGGAAATCCTTGTCGCCCGCCGTAGCGGGCCGGGTGGTCCAACGCATCGTCTCGCCTCCGGCGATCTTTACTTTCCTCTTGGAAAAAGAAAAGAACAAATCCTGCGCTAGCGCCGTTGCTTTCCTCTCCAGCCACAGGAGGGACAAAGCTTGGCTCGAGGCGTTCTCAACGGCTTGCTACAAGACGGGCAATCTGTCCCCAGGAGAGCAAGGCGGTGGTGCATGATGGCGTTGTGATGCATATCGACCCCGGTAAGCTCTTCGTGGCGTTGCCGCAGCGGCTCGAAGAGATCGTCGATCGATGCTTCACCTCGAGTACGGCGTATCTCGCGGAGCTCCTTCGATGAGCGCATGCACTGACCGTAGAGTCGGTGGAGCTCTTTGAACTCTGCCTCATCGAACATCGGGACTTCGATCCGACAACGCCAGCAGTACTTCGTCTTCATCGGGAGGTCGTGCCATCTACACAGACAGGAAGCTAACGAAACTTCCCCACTGACGGCAAGTTTGGCTGGTTCTGAGACAACGCTGCGCATTGAACAGGCAGCCTTGGCCTCCGTATCTTCTAGGAATGTGCCCCACGAAAGGAGGTGAGCACATGTCTGTCAAGACCCAAGCCAGGGCTGGCCAGACGAGCATGGTGATTCTCGGCTAACAGCCACGTGCCTCGGGCGGCCGATCAGCCGCCCGGGGTACGACATTGCCGGTGTGACCAGCCGGTGTCAAAGCGTGACCGCCAGCATGATCAGCAGCATGGTGGAAGTTAGAAACGCAATAAACACAAACGGCCCAGGGTTGTAGAGGTGCCGACGGCGCTCGGCCAGCACGAATCTACGAAAGGACGTGTTGCCGGCAACAAGCCCGCAGAAGGTCGACACCGCCGCAAGAGTCATGGCGACGATGAGCATCGCTCGTTCATCGCGTACCTCTGTGCTCCCGTGATTGAGCTCGAACGCCAAAACCATCGCCGCATTCCAAAAGAGCACGACGCCAGCCGCCACCCAAACCTTCAGCGCCAACAGACCCGTGAAGCTGATAGGTAGCCAGGCGCGATCTTGATCTTCAGTGTTTTGCATCGGTCGCCTAGACGTGACGTTGGCCCCACACACACTTTTGGCCAAGGATCATGTCAAACTCTGTTGAAAGCCCTCGCGTCAGACCCGGAATCGACCGATTCCATCCTGGAGAAGACATCGATGCATGTCGACTTGACCTTTTCCGAGCTCGAAGAGGGCAAGTGGACGTGCACCTAAGCTTTCGCGGCGCTCGAAAACGCTCCGGAGACGTGCACCTAAGCCTTCGCGGCGCTCGAAAACGTTCCGAAGACAGACATCGTAATCTTTTCTTGCAGCGATCTTGTCTCTTTTCGCAGCGCCGACCCCATGCCCCGAGGTCGCAAATCGCCCGATACCTTCCGTCCCCAACCAGCCTCGGTGATCGAGTCTGACACCCCCAGGCAACTAGAATCGCGCCTCGGACGTATCAATCCCCAACGGCGGGACGCTCGGGACCTCCCGAGCGTCGGATAGACTCTGGTTACATTCCGTTCTCCATGCCGGTCCGCCGATCTTGCCGCGCCCTCCGGGCGACTCCAAAGGTCTTGAAACGAATGAGCGAACCGACCGCAGCCGACGCCCCGCGCGCGCCTTCGACCGAGTCGATCCCCGGTCTGTTCCACTTGACCGGCAGCCGGCGGGGGACGACGGAGACGTTGGTCGACGACACCGTGCTGATCGGCACCGCGGCCAACTCGGACATCCATGTGCCGGCGGATCGGGAGCCGGCGGTGGCGCCGCTACACGCCACCCTGCACCGACGTGGACGGACGTACCAGCTGCGCACCGAGCCCGGCGAGGCGGTGTCGGTAAACGAAGAGCCGGTGCGCGAGCTGGTGCTGGCCTCGGGCGATGTGATTCAGCTCGGTGATGACGGCCCGCGGCTACGCTTCCGGATCTATCGCGACGGCCACGCCGCCTACCGCTCGATGGCCGAGGTCGTGGCCGACTGCGTCGACTGCGCCCAGGCGGAAGGCTCGAACCCGATCGACAAAGCGGGAATCTTTCTCAAGACGGCACCGAGAGACCTGGCGACCCAGACGTCGCCGCGCTTCCGTTGGGTCTCGCTGCTGGTGCTGATCCTGCTCGCCGCCAGCACGGCGGCCCTGGGAGTGCGCAGCTATCGTCTGGAGCAGCGCCTCGAGAGCGAGCAGATTCGCGTTTCCGGGATCGCCAGTCTGCTGCAGGAAACGGAGAAGCGCGCCCTCACTCCCGAAGATCTCGGCGAGGTCGAGGCCGAGCTCAGCGAGAGCCTTTCCGGCACCCTGGAGCGGGTGGCGGCGCTCGAAGATCGCGCCGACGCCAGCCAGCGGATCATCTCTTCGGCGGCGGAGTCGATCGTCTTCCTACAAGGCTCCTATGGCTTTCTGGAGAAGGAGAGCCAGAAGCCACTGCGCTTCGCGGTGGCTGCGGACGGCAGCCCGCTGCTCGATCCGGCGGGTAATCCGGGGATCACCACGGATGGCGAGGGTCCGTTGCTCGAGAGCCTGTTCACCGGCACGGGCTTCGTGGTCAGCGACGACGGCCTGATCGTGACCAACCGCCACGTGGCGGTGCCGTGGGATTTCGACGACGCTGCCAAAGCGATCGTCGAGCAGGGCTTGGAACCGACCTTCTTCCGCTTCGTCGGTTATTTGAAAGACATCGAGGAGCCCTTCGATGTCCATCTGGTGGACGCCAGCGACGACGCCGACGTGGCGGTCCTGCGCTGTGGCGACGCGACACGTAGCGCCCGACCGTTGCCCCTGGGCGATTCGACCCCGGCACCGGGGGACGAGGTGATCGTCCTCGGCTACCCCACCGGCATTCGGGCACTCTTGGCGCGCACCGACATGCGCTTCGTCGAGCAGCTGCGCAGCGGCGGCGACTTGGACTTCTGGACCATCGCCCAGCGCCTGGCCAAGAAGGGCTACATCGCCCCTCTGGCGACCCGCGGCATCATCGGCCAGGTGACCGCCTCCACTGTGGTCTACGACGCCGACACCACCAGCGGCGGCAGCGGCGGCCCGGTGATCGACCTGGAGGGCCGGGTGATCGCGGTCAACACCGCCATCCTGCCCGAGTTCGGCGGCTCGAACCTCGGGGTGCCGATCGAGAAAGCGCGAGAGATCTTGCTGCGAGCACCGCAGGGCGCCATCGCGTCGCCGGTGGCGGATTACCCGGTGCCTTGAAGGGCCCCTTCACCCTAGCCCTCTCTTACGCCGCGCTCAACGCCACTTCCACCTCGAACCCACCACGGCGACGGTTGCGGCCGCTGACGGTGCCGCCCATGCGCTCGACCAGGCCACTGACCAGGGCGAGGCCGATGCCGGTGCCCTTGGAGGTGCGGGTGAGCTCGTTCTCGGCCCGGTAGAAGGGCTCGAAGATCTTGCCTAGCTGCCGACGGGCGACGCCGGGGCCCTGATCGACCACCGCCAGCACCACGCCCTCGCCCTCGCTGCGGCAACTCAGGACAATGCGCTTGTCGTCCGCTGTGGCGGAGTACTTGAGGGCGTTGTCGACCAGGTTGAACAGCACCTGGATCAGGGCATCGCGATCGAAGCGGACCTGCGGCAGATCGGGCTCGGTGCGGAGCTCGAACGCGAAGCCCTGTTTTTCGGCGTGCGGGCCGAGAAGCTCGATCACCTCTTGCATGATCGGCACGACGTCGCCGACCACCATGGTCATCGAGCGTTTCTTCTGCTCCAGCTGGGAGAGCTCGAGCACGTTCTGCACCAACCGTGTGAGGCGCTCGGTCTCGGCAGTCATGATCTCGTAGTACTGCTGGCGCTTACCTTCCTCGGGCACCACGCCGTCGCGCAGCATCTCGCCATACATGCGGATGGCGGTCAGTGGGGTCTTGAGCTCATGAGTGACGGCGGAGACGAAGTTGTTGCGGCGCTCGGCGTAGGACACCACCACCGCGACCATACGGTAGAGGGCGAAGAGGCCGAAGGTTGAGGCGAAGGCGAGGAGGAGCGAAAGGGTGTAGAGGTTCACTGGCCCGAGATCCTCCGACAGCGGATCGAGAGTGACGAAAGCCTGCACCTCGCCGAAGGGATCAGCGAAATCGTAGCGGTACTCGATCGCCCCGCGATCGAGGCTCGGCGCCCCGCGAGTATAGGTGCGCGAAGCGGAGGACGGCCGCTTGCGGGTAACGCGAGCCCGGGCGGCGAGATCGCCATCGGCGAGGACTCTCTCTGCCGCCCAGTCCACCAGGGCATCGAGATCGAGCATCAGGCCTTGTTGGTAGGCCTGGGCGCCGATCGAGACCGTCCGGTACAGCGCCAGATGCTGGTCGGTGGCACGACGACCGACCATCGGCTGCAGACGGACATCGATCGTTGCGGACGACTCGACGTCGAGGGACTCGGCAATCCCTTCCTCGATCGCCCGAGTGGTCGCAGGCGGTTCGCTGAGGCGCTGGCGTAGGTCCGCCGCCCTCTCCGTCTGGTCGTCGTCGAAGGCGGCCACCTCGACTTGCGATTGCACCGCCTGCTGCAGCATGTTGGATTCGTTCTCTTGGAAATTGTAGACGTTCGCCGCCTGGCTGGGGGCCACCTTGGTCGGTCGCTCTTTGCGCGCGCTGGCGCCGCGATTGAGCCGGCTCAGAACACTCAGCGAGCTTTCGGTCTTGGCCTCGGGCGGCGCGTCTTTCTTGGCCGCTTTGCCCTTCGGGACGGGCTTCAGCTGCTTGGCGAGCTGGGCTTCGAGATCTTTGACCCGATCGGCTTCGCGACGTTCGCCGGCGACGGGAGCGGTTAGCGCTTCGACCCGGCCGCTGGCGACTTCGACAGCCCAGAAGTCGCCCACCGACTGGCGTACCAGCTCGACCATCGAGCGGATGTCGTTCGAAGACGACCAGCCCGCCGCGGCGCTAGCCAGTCCCTCGTTGTCGGGCCACAAGGGGCTCGACACGGTGCCATCGGGATCGATCTGGAAGTAGCACACGACGAAGGGTTCGCTCGGCAGCTCGGAGAGGGGGGAACGGGTGAGATTGACGATCTGGGTCGGGCTACCTTCGGGCACGAAGAAGTAGCGATACTGGGCAAAGGGGCGATCTTCCTCCTGCCGTAGCCAGGCAGTGAGCTCGCCCTCCATCTCGTCGACGATGCGGTCGGCCAGGGCACGGTGGCGCATCGAGCGCTCCGCGGCGACGCTGTCGAGCGCCCGGTCGACGACCAGGCCGAGGGACACCAGGAGGACCAGGGCCAGGAGAACGAAGACGATGCGGATCCGGGTCATACGCCACGCTCCGCCAGCTCAGACGGTGGCCCGATAGCCCGCGCCGCGCACGGTCTCGATCATCGAGCGGCCGGGGGGATCGATCTTCTTGCGCAGCTTGGCGATGTGCACATCGACGGTGCGGGTCTCGATCTCGTCGACATTGATCAGCCCCCACACTTGCTGCAGCAGGGTGCGGCGGCTCACCACCCGCCCAGTCTGGCCGCTGAAGACGCGCAGCAAATCGACCTCGCGCCGGGTCAAAGGGATCGAGCGCTCGTCGGCCGAGGCGGTGAGGCCCTCGGCGTCCACCTGCCAGGGACCGAAGGCGAAGCTCTCGTCCTTGAGGCCGCCGCTGCGCCGCAGCAAGGCCTCTACCCGGGCCACCAGCTCGCGGATCGAGAACGGCTTGGTGACGTAGTCGTCGGCACCGCAGCGCAGGCCGCGCACGATGTCGTCCTCCGAGCCCTTGGCGGTGAGCATGAGGATCGGCTGGTCGGGGATCTGCTCGCGCAGCTGACGGCAGACATCGAGGCCAGAAAGGCCGGGCAGCATGAGATCGAGGATCACCAGATCGAAACGCTGGCGCAGGGCCTGATCGAGCCCTTCCTCACCGGATTCAACCGCCGTCGGCTGCCAGCCATGGTAGGCCAGAACGTCACATAGGCCGCCGCGGATCGACTCTTCGTCTTCCACCACCAGAATGCGGGGTTTGTCGTCGGATTGGGTCATCACCTGATCATTCTAGCCTGGCCCACAAGATGGTCTGTAAACCGAACGTAAAACGAGACCGAGCCGTTTTACGTTTGTTTTGATCACAATTCGGGGCCCTCGGGTTACAAATATAAAAGTAACAAAACACCGCCAACACAACACTCCCGAGGAGACCGCCATGCAACGCAACAATCAACGCCAACGCAACCGTTTGCTGCTGATCGCGGCCCTGGCCGTGGTAACGATCGGCGCTCACCTGCTCACTCAGCGCAGCATCGCCATCCCGACGATCCCGACCTCCGACGGTCTCGACTTCGCCGCCCCAGGCGGATCGAGCGTTGCGTTCTCCGGCAAGCTGGATCGTCACGCAGTGCTGGCTGGCGGCGACGGTCAGGTGAAAATGGAGCTCGTCCTGGCAGCAGAGAACCGGCCAGCGAAGACGAAGCGCATACCGACCGATTTCGTGATCGTTCTCGATCGCTCGGGCTCGATGAACGGAGAGAAGATCGAGCAGGCGCGCGCCGCGGTGCGCGAGCTGATCTCGCAGCTGGCAGTGGGCGACCGGTTCGCCCTGGTGTCCTACTCCTCCGGCGCCGCGGTCTCGATCCCGCTCAGCGAAGCGACCGCCGAGGCACGGCAGCACTGGCGCCAGGTAGTTGCCAGCATCCAGCCGGGCGGCGGCACCAACATGTCGGACGGCCTCGATCTGGCCCTGGAGATCACCCAAGGCACCGGTTTCGGCCGGGCGACACGGTGGATCCTGATCTCCGATGGGCTCGCCAACCAGGGCGACGCGTCGGTCGAAGGGCTCTCGGCCCGCGCCCGGCGCGCTGCGGGTCGCGAGGCCGTGGTGTCGACGGTCGGCGTCGGCGCCGATTTCAACGAATTCCTCATGAGCCAGGTGGCCGACGCCGGCACGGGCAACTACTACTACCTGGAGGATGTCGCTCAGCTGGCGCAGGTGTTCTCGGACGAGTTCTCCGCCAGCCGCGAGACCGTGGCCACGGCGGTGGCAGTCAGCATCGCTCCGGGCGACGGTGTGCGGGTGATCGACGCGGCGGGCTACCCGCTGGAGCACGTCGCCGGCAAGACGATCTTTCGCCCGGGTAGCCTCTTCGCCGGTCAGGAGCGGCGCATCTGGGTAACCCTGGCGGTGCCCAACGAGGCTGCGGGCGAGCACTCCCTGGGCGACTTTGCGCTGCACTACAAGGATCCGACCCAGAGCAACCGCGGCCTGACCCGGATCGTCGAGTTCACCGACACGCCGATCGTCGCCAGTGTGCTCGACGAAACGACGTACCACGACTCCTTCGATCGCGAGACCTGGGCCCGATCGGTGGCCGAAGAGGACTACAACGCTCTGCAGCAACGCGTGGCCAGCCATGTGCGCCAAGGCCGGCGCGACGAGGCGAAGCAGGAGATCGACGACTTCAGAACCCACAATGCCCGGCTCAACCAGGTGATGCAGCAAGAGGCGATCCAAGAGAAGCTGGAAGAGCTACAGCGTCTGCATACCGATGTCGACGATGCGTTCCAGGGGCAGAACCAGCTGCACAAACAGAAAACCCTGAGCAAAACCCGCCAGTACTCCGGCTGGGAAGGCCGCCGGGCGGGCAGCAAGAAGGCGCCGAGCATCGACAAGAACGCCGGCAAAGGAGGTGCATGATGGGCTTGCTGTCACGTCTCACCACCCTGGCCAAAGCCGACGCCCATGGGATGGTCGATGCTCTGGAAGACAAGGCCCTGGTGCTGCGCCAACAGGTGCGCGAAGCCGGTGCCGAGCTCGACCGCAAGCGCTGCCGGATCGAGGCACTCGAAGCCGAGGCCAAAGATCTGCAGACTGCGGCCGAGCGCCACAAGCAACGGATGACGACGCTGGAGGAAGACATCGAGCTGGCAATAGCCGGCGGCAAGGACGAGCTGGCCCGCTATGCGATCAAGAAGCTCCTGCCGCTGCGCCACGGCATGACCGGTATCGAGCAACACAACACCGCCCTGGCAGAAGAGAAAGCCGAACTCGAAGCCCGGCTGGCCGAGCAGGAGGCCGAATTCGAGCGACTCGAGCAGCGGGTACGCGGCTATCTCGCGCGCCATGGAATCGACGGGCAAGGGGCATCGGCTGGCACTGCCGGTTATGCCGATTTGGTGGTGACCGACGAGGACGTCGAGCTCGAGCTCTTGCGACGCCGGGCGGCCGAGCCGGGAGCGGCATGATGCGCGGCAACACGCTATTCGGCAGTCTCGGCTTCGGTGCCGTCTGCGCCCTGGGTTCGATCCCCTGGCTGATGGTCACGACGCCTCTCTTCGGTCGGCCTTGGGCTTTGGCCCTCTACTGCCTGGCGGCGGCGGTGCTCTACCTCGTCATCATCGCACCGAGCGCCGCGCGGAGCCTCGCCATGGGCGGTCTCGCGGGCGTGCTCGCCCTAGTCGTCGGCCTGTTGGCGCCATGGCCGCCCGAGGCCATCCTCGGCGCGGTGCTCATCGTCGCGGTCGTCCGCAGCGGTTTCCTCTACCGCAGCCGACCGGCCCGCGCTCTGCTGCTCGAAGGCGGCTTGGCCATCGGCGGCCTCGTGACCGCCTACGCCCTGGCCGGATCGACCCTCCTTGGGACGGCCCTGGCGATCTGGTCCTTCTTCCTCGTGCAGAGCCTCTTCTTCCTCACAGGCGGCGTTCGAGAGCGCGACGCGAACGAGCTACAGATCGATCCCTTCGAGCAGGCACGGCGAAAAGCACTGGCGCTGATGGAGGAGGTGTGAGGCAGGTATGATTCGCCGCCATGCGGATCGGCATTGACCTCGGCGGGACGAAGATCGAAGCCATCGCCCTAGGCGACGAGGGCGAGGAGTTGCTGCGTCGGCGGGTCGCCACGCCGGCGGGTGACTACCTCGGGACGGTGGCGGCAGTGGCTGAGCTCGTGCGTGGTGTGGAAGAGACGCTCGGGTCGACGGGAACGGTCGGCGTCGGCATCCCTGGCGCCTTGTCGCCGGCTACCGGACGGGTCAAGAACGCCAATTCGGTCTGCTTGATCGGTGAGCCGCTCGACCGCGACCTAGAAGCGGCGCTCGAACGCCCCATACGCCTAGCCAACGACGCCAACTGCTTCGTGGTCTCCGAGGCGACCGATGGTGCGGCGGCCGGCGCCGAGACCGTCTTCGGGGTGATCCTTGGTACCGGGGTTGGCGGCGGTATCGCCCTGCGCGGCCGACCGCTCACCGGCCGCCACGCCATCGCCGGCGAATGGGGCCACAGCCCGCTGCCCTGGCCCGAGGGCGACGAGCGGCCGGGGCCTGCTTGCTACTGTGGCCGCCACGGCTGTCTCGAGACCTTCCTCTCCGGCCCCGGTCTGTCTGCCGATCATGCGCGCCTTAGTGGCCGGGACCTTGGCCCGGCCGAGATCATCGACCTCGCCGAGGACGGCGATTCGCTCGCCGAGCGCTCCTTGCAATGCTACGAGGACCGCCTGGCTCGCGGCTTGGCAACGGTGATCAATCTGCTCGATCCGGATCGAATCGTCCTCGGCGGCGGCTTGTCGAACATGCAGCGGCTGTACGACAGCGTGCCTGCCCTGTGGCTCGACTACGTCTTCTCCGACACGTGCACGACGCCCCTGCTGCCCCCGCGCCATGGGGACTCGAGCGGTGTCCGTGGGGCGGCCTGGCTGTGGCCGCCGAAGGCCGCTTGGCGCGACGTCGGTGACGCGATGTCGGTGACACGTCAACCGTAACGTCTCGGACCGATCGATCATCACAGTCTTGTAACTCCTTCAGAGAGGATCAGACGATGGATTCGAAGCAGCTCGAACTCTACGGTGCCAACTGGTGCGGCGATTGTCGCCGGACCAAGAAATTCCTCGGTGAGCAGCGCATCCACTACCGCTGGATCGACATCACCGACAACGACGAGGCGATCGCCTTCGTCGAGAAGATGAACGACGGCAAGCGGCGTATCCCGACCCTCGTTCTGGAGGGCGGCGAGGTGCTGAGCAACCCCTCGAACGCCGAGCTCGCCACCGCCCTGGGTCTCGAGACGACGGCGAAGATGAGCTACTACGACACCATCATCGTCGGCAGCGGACCGGCCGGCCTCACCGCGGCCCTTTACCTGGCGCGCGAAGGCTACGAGGTGCTGGTGATCGAAAAAAGCGGCCTCGGCGGTCAGACCGGAATCACCGATCGGCTCGACAACTTCCCGGGCTTCCCAGAGGGCATTAACGGCGGTGAGTTCGCCGATCGCCTAGTGCAGCAGGCGAAGCGTTTCGGCGTGGAGATTCTGCAGGCGCAGGCGGTCACCGGCCTGCGCGCCGAGGCCGAATCGCGCTACGTGAGGACCTCGGACGGCCGCGAGTACGGCGCCAAGGCGGTGATCGTCGCCACCGGCTCGACCTACCGTCGGCTGGAGGTTCCCGGTGAGGAGGAACTGCTCGGGGCCGGCGTCCACTTTTGTGCCACCTGCGACGGCCCGTTCTATAAGGGGGAGCACGTGGCAGTGGTCGGTGGCGGCTCGAGCGCAGCGGAGGAGAGCCTCTTCCTTACCCGCTTTGCCGACAAGGTAACGCTCCTGGTACGCGGCGAGGCGCTGAAGACCGCACCGGTGGTGATCGACAAGATCCGCGACAACGCCAAGATCGAGGTGCGCTACCAAACAGAGGTGCGCGAGCTACGCGGCGCCAACCGGCTCGAAGGCCTGGTGATCGGCGAGCGCGGCCGCGACGCCAGCGAGACCCTCGAGCC
Source organism: Acidobacteriota bacterium (assembly GCA_039029035.1). Classification (GTDB taxonomy): domain Bacteria; phylum Acidobacteriota; class Thermoanaerobaculia; order Multivoradales; family J023; genus JAAELT01. The sequence goes on from JBCCGX010000009.1 coordinate 21,774, forward strand.
GGCGGCACTCTTCCTCTTCGTCGGCCTCACACCCAACAGCGACTGGCTGCCGGGCGAGATCGAGCGCACTGAGCACGGCTTCCTGTGTACCGACAGGACCTTGGAGACCTCGATCCCCGGCGTCTTCGCCGCCGGCGACGTGCGCGCCGGTGCCACCAACCAAGCAGCAAGCGCGGCGGGCGAAGGGACCACCGTCGCCCTGATGGTGCGGGAGTACTTGAAGGCGGCCTAGGCCAGCTCAGTCACTCAACACTCGCCGCGCCGCGTTGCGGCCGGCGAGGCCGGTGAGACCACCGCCGCCGTGGGTGCCGGAGCCACAGAGGTAGAGGCCGGCGATCGGCATGCGGTAACGCCCCCAGCGCGGTGCCGGGCGCATGTAGAGGCATTGATCGAGGGCCGGCTCAACATGGTAGAGGCAACCTTCGCCGACCGCGAAGCGCTCTTCCAAGTCACGCGGGGTCAAGACATCACGAGCTTCGATGCCGGCAGCGAAGCCCGGCGCGTGCTCTTCGATCCGGCGCACCACGATGTCGGCCAGCCCGTCTCTCGCCTCGCTCCAATCCTTACCCCGAAGGTGGTAGGGCGGAAACTGCACCCAAGCAGACAGAACGTGCTTGCCCGATGGCGCCAGACTCGGATCGGTAATCGACGGGATGGTGATGTCGAGGTAGGGTCGCTGCGGCAACTCGCCGTATTTGGTCGCGTCGAAGGCCTGTTCGAGCTCGTCGAGCGAGGCGCCGATCTGGATGCGGCCGGCCAGCCGACCGGGCTCACCGACCGTCCCGGCAAAGCCAGGCAGGCGATCGAGAGCCAACTTGACGATCGCCACGGTGCTCCGCGAGCGGATGGCGCGGAAGGCGACCAGCACCGAAGGGTCGAGGTGCAGTGGCTCGACGAGACGCAGGAGAGTGGTCTTCGGATCTGCGTTCGAAATCACCGTCCGGGCAGCGATCGTCTCCCCCGAGGCGAGGGTTACGCCGGCCGCGGACCCCTTCGCAACGCGGATCCGCGTCACCGTGGCACCGGTACGGAGGGTCGCGCCGGCGGCCTGGGCCGCCTGGCCCAGAGCCTCGGTCAGAGCGCCCGAGCCGTGGGCAACGAGTTGTGGATAGCCCAAAGCCCCGCGTCGGCGGCCCAAGCGGTGCAACAGTAAGTTCAGCGCGCTGCCCGGGGATCGGGGGCCGAGCCAGCTGCCCGTGATGCCTGAGGCGGCGATCGCCGCCTTGAGAGCCGCGGACTCGAAACGCTCATCGAGCACGTCAGCCAGAGGCATCGGCAAGAAGCGCATCGCTTCCCTCAAATCACTCTTGCCCAGGCGACGCAGCAGCCAACCGGCGCCCAGGAGCTCGAGGAAACCGCTCAGCCCTTTCGGCTCCAATGCCGGCAAGGGCTTCGACCAGATCGGGCCGATGGCGTCCGCCAGCCGACGCAGGAAGGCATCGAATTCGATTAGGGCCGCCGCATCGGTGGCGCTCAGTCCAGCACTCTCGGTCGAGATCGTCTCGCCAGCCTCCCCGACACTCGGTGGCGGTAGGAAGAGGGGCTCGTCGCCGGCACGTGGCACTAGGATGCCGCCCGGCTCGAGCAGGCGCAATCCGTGATCGGCGAGTTTCAGCTCGTCGATGATCGTCGGCTCGAAGGTCTCGGCGCTGGGAAAAGTCGCCGAGCAACGGTAGCCGGAGGTGAACTCCTCGGTCACTGCACAGCCGCCGAGGACTTGCCGGCGCTCGAGCACCAGCACCGAGCGACCGGCGCGCGCCAGGTAGGCGGCGCAGACCAGGCCGTTATGGCCCGCGCCGACGATCACCGCATCGTATTCAGTTGCCATACCTAGCTCTGATCCGCCAAGATTCTCTTCGCCGCCAGGCGGCCCGGTGCCGCCATCACCCCACCGCCGGGATGGGTGCCCGATGCGCACAGGTAGAGGCTATCGATCGGGGTTCGGTAGTCGGCCCAGCCCGCCGTCGGGCGTAGGAAGAAGAGCTGTTCGAGTGATAGCTCGCCGTGGAAGATATTGCCCTGGGTAAGGCCGAAGGTCTGCTCCAGATCCCACGGCGAGAGCACCTGCCGATGCAGGAGTATGTCCTTCAGATTGGGGATATACTCGGACAACGTGTCGATCACCGCGTCGCCGAAAGCGTCGCGCTGCTCGTCCCAGGTGCCTTCGGCGAGCTCGTAGGGCGCATATTGGACGAAGCACGACATCACGTGCTTGCCGGGCGGGGCCATCGACGGGTCGATTAGGCTGGGGATGATGATGTCCATGTAGGGCCGGCGCGAAAAACGGCCATACTTGGCGTCGTCGTAGGCCCGCTCCAGGTAGTCGATCGACGGGCTGATCGAAATTGCGCCGCCCAGGTGCGCCTCGGTCGAGTATCCGGTCCAGGATTTGGCGTTGCGCAAGCAGGCGAGCTCGGGCAAGGCATCGAGCGCCAGGTTGACCTTGCCGGAAGAGCCACGGATCTTGAAGCGAGCGAGCTGCTGGCGGAACTCGTCGTCCAAATGCTCGGGCGCGGTGAGCTTCTCGAAAGTGAGCTTGGGGTCGACCCCTGAGACCACGGTGCGAGCATTGATCTCGTCACCGTCGGCTAGCACCACGCCGTGGGCGCGACCACCCTTGATCAGGATCTGCGCCACCGGTGCTTCGATGCGGATCTCGGCCCCGGCCGCCTGGGCTGCACCGGCAAAGGCGTTGGCGACACCGCTCATGCCGCCCCGAGGGAAGCCCCAGGCACGGAACTGGCCGTCGAGCTCGCCCATGTAGTGGTGCAACATCACATAAGCCGAGCCCGGCGTGCGGGGACCGAGAAAGGTACCGATGATGCCGGAGGCCGAGAGGGTCGCACGCAGCCCTTCGGTCTCGAACCAGGCCTCGACGAAATCGGCCGCGCTCATCGTCATCAGCTTGGCCAGGTCGTAAAGATGCTCACGGCTCTTGCCGAACTTTCGTCCGATATCGAGCACGGCCTTGAGCTGGGACGGTGCCAGCGAAGTCGGATCGGGCGGCGGCGTGGCGAGGATCGGTCGCACCGCATGGGCCAGGTGGTAGAGCAGGGTGCCGAACTGGCCGTAGGCGTCGGCATCGGCCAAAGAATGGCGCTCGAGCTCGCGCCGGGTCTCGGCGCTATCGTGCCAGCGCATGATGTAGTCGCCGTCCGGCAGCGGCGTCAGGGTGCCGTCGAGTGGCAGGATCTCGAGACCGTGGCGCGGCAGATCGAGCTCGCTGATCACTTGTGGCCGCAGCAGGCTCACAACGTAGGAGCAGACGGAATACTTGAAGCCCGGATAGAGCTCCTCGGTCACGGTCGCACCGCCAACCAAGTGGCGGCGCTCGAGCACCAGCACCGAGCGGCCGGCGCGCGCCAGGTAGGCGGCGCAAGCCAGCCCGTTGTGGCCAGCACCGATGATGACAATGTCGTAGGTCTTGGCCATGGAGAGAGGCTCTAGTCAGACTCGGAGTTTCAGCAGTCGGGAGCGGGCGGGTAGTATATGCGACGGACTTTGCCCCGCTGTTCGGCCCCGCTGTTCGGCAGCAGGCGACGTCGAGCGCGCCTCGGCGATGCCAGAGTTCGCTTCATCTCGGTTCAAACCACGAGGATCTTTCCATGCCGACCGGAACACCTTTTTTCCCGCGCACCTCGGAGCTCAACAAGGGGCTCAATTGGCGCCAGTGGGCCGGTTACTTCGCGGCGACCTGCTATCAAGACTTTCACCAGCCGGAATATGCCGCCATCCGCAATGGCAGTGCCCTGATCGACGTCTCGCCACTCTACAAATACTTTGTCGAGGGTGCTGACGCCACGACACTGGTCGACCGGTTCATCACGCGCAACGCGCGCAAGATAGCGATCGATCAAGTGGTCTATACGCCTTGGTGCGACGAAGAGGGCAAGGTGCTGCAGGAGGGCACGATCATGCGGCTGGAGGAGGATCGTTTTCAGATCAACGCCGCTGAGCCCGCGATCCGCTGGCTGCGCCTGAACGCCTCCGGCCTGCAGGTCGAGATCGCCGACAAGTCGGCTGAGATCGCCGCCTTGGCTGTGCAGGGTCCGACCTCGCGAGCGCTGCTCAGCGAAGCGGCGGGCGGCAGCGAGATCGAGAGCTTAGGATTTTTTCGCTCGACGACGTGCACGATTGGCGACGTCCAGGTGGTGGTCTCGCGCACCGGCTACACCGGTGACCTGGGCTACGAGTTGTGGATCCCGGCCGACCAGACATTGCGCGTGTGGGACGTCCTGATGCAAGTCGGCCAACGTCACGGTGCCACCCCTTGCGGCCTGTGGGCCCTCGACATCGCCCGCATCGAGGCCGGCTTCATCCTGATCGACGTCGACTACATCAGTGCCGAGCACGCCTTGATCCCGTCGCAGAAGTCGTCGCCCTACGAGCTTGGTCTGGGTTGGGCGGTCAAGCTGCGCAAGAAGGGTCGATGCGTCGGCCAGGCCGCTCTGGCGCAGGAGAAGGTCAGTGGCAGCGCCTGGCAGCTAGTAGGGCTAGAGATTCCCTGGGAGCCGCTCGAGGATCTCTATCTCCAAGCCGGTCTGATGCCTGAGCTACCCGCCGTGGCCTGGCGCGATCCGGTGCCGGTCTATGCCGATGGCCGCCAGGTCGGCCGTGCTACTAGTGGCTGCTGGTCGACCACGCTCAAGAAATCCATCGCCCTGGCCTCGGTGGAGACACCCTACTCGCGCCCGGGCACCGTGCTGAATATGGAGGTCACCGTCGACTACAGCCGCCGCCAGGCGCCAGCACAGGTCGTTTCGCTGCCTTTCTTCCGTCCGGACCGTATGAGGGGCTGACCGCACCATGCTACATCCCTTGCTCGAACGCCAGCTGAAGCAGATCGGCGCCGGGCCAACCGCGCAGCCCGACGGCGAGCGCTGGCACCGACTGTTGCAACAGATCAGCCGAGCGTACAACGACGCCGAAGCGGCCGAAGCGGCCAGCCTGGCCAAAGGCAACTTCCTGGCCAACATGAGCCACGAGATTCGGACGCCGCTCAACGCCATCATCGGCCTCACCAGCCTACTGCTCGACCAAAGGCTGGATGCCGAGACCACCGCCCATGTCGAGACGATTCGCGCCAGTGGCGACTCAGTGCTGGCGTTGATCAACGACATCCTCGACTTCTCGAAGATCGAGGCCGGCCGGATGGAGCTCGAAGAGCAACCTTTCGACCTGCGGGACTGCCTGGCGGGGCCGGTCGATCTGATGGCGGCCGATGCAGAAGACAAGGGTCTGGCCGTCACCTACTCGATCGACCCGAGCTGTCCCCCGACGGTCGTTGGCGACGTCACCCGCGTGTGGCAGATCCTGGTCAACCTGCTAAGCAACGCAATCAAGTTCACGGATCAGGGTGAGGTCACCATCAATGCCCGCTGCCGGCCGACCGACAGCCAGCGGTTGGAGTTGCTCTTCACGGTCCACGACACCGGCATCGGCATCGCACCCGACAAGCTGCAGACTATCTTCCGCTCCTTCACCCAGGCCGACGCTTCGACGGCGCGCCGCTTCGGCGGCACTGGACTAGGGCTCGCCATCAGCCGACGTCTGTGCGAGCTGATGGGTGGCTCGATGTGGGTCGAGAGCCGGCCGGCGCTCGGCTCGACCTTCTTCTTCACCGTCCAGGTCCGCCAGGCCGATCCGACCCACGCCGCCGAGGCCAGACCTGCGAGGAGCAAGAAGTCGATCGACCACACCCTCGGTCGCCGACTGCCCCTGCGCATCCTGGTGGCCGAAGACAACGTCGTCAACCAAAAGGTTGCCTTGTTGCTACTGCAACGCATGGGCTACCGCGCCGACCTGGCGGCGGACGGTGAGGAGGTGCTGGAATGCCTGGCGCGCCAGCGCTACGACGTGGTGTTGATGGACGTCCAGATGCCGGGGCTCGATGGCTTGGAAGCAACCCGCCGCATCAGGCGTCGTTGGCCCAATCCCCGACCGCGAATCATCGCCATGACAGCCGCGGTCATGGCCGAGGATCGCAAGCGCTGCTTTGCCGCCGGCATGGACGACTTCGTCAGCAAGCCGGTCCGCATCGACGAGTTGCAAGAGGCTCTGACCCGGTGCGCGCCACCGGAGAGCTCCGAGCCAGCGCCGGCCCGGCCCGCAGAAAGCCCCAAGCCGGCATCGCAAGTCCCTGCCAAGCCGGCGAGCTCTGGCCGCGACGATCTCAAAGTCCGCACCGATCTCGAGCTCCTCGGCCCCAAGATGTTGCGCGAGATCATCGAGCAATTTCTTGTCAACGCCAACCAGCAAGAGGCAGCGATTCGAAGCGCCGTCGAGCAGCGCGACATCGCGGCGCTGAAAGACGCTGCACACAGTCTCAAAGGCTCCAGCGCCACCGTCGGCGCGGCGCGCATGGCAGACATCTGCAAGGAGTTGGAGAACGCCGCCCGCCAGGGTTCCCTCGAAGGGGCAGAGGAGCGCGTCCGGCAGCTCGGTATCGAGCTCGGTCGGGTGACTAGGTTTTTCCGCCGCCAGGCGAAGAACCCATGAAGTACGGCCTTTCGCCAGGCCATGCAACCTTGAAGACCCATCGAGCCGGTCGATGATCACCCTCCTGGTGTCGCCCGAAGCTTTCGACCAGGAGCGCATCGAGGTCGAAGGCGACGACTATCGTC